>NZ_JBHSQO010000048.1:56645-65585 GCF_042658445.1 Saccharothrix lopnurensis
GGACCCAGCGGGACGACCTCGACGCCGGGCAGGCCCGCCACGGCGGCGGCGCCGGAACCGGCGGTGTAGACGAGCTTCCCGCCGCCGCAGTGCCAGAACGCGCGGTCGGGGTCGAGCTCGCCGGCGCGGCTGACGGTGACCTTCAGCGGGTGCTCGGGCCGCCCGGCGGCGACGCGCGCGGCCCGGCGGCCGGCGTCGTTGACGAGCAGGCGGGGGTTGTCCCGGCGGACGGTGCCCGCGCCGACCAGGACGGCGTCGGACTCGGCGCGCATCCGGTCGACGTGGTCGAAGTCCTCGGCGTTGGACAGCGGGAACCGGGCCTCGCCCCGGTCGTCGATGTGGCCGTCCACGCTGACCGCGACGCTGAGCAGGACGTGGGGGCGGATCACCGCCCCACGGTAACCCGATCGGGGGGCGCCCGGGTGGTGGCGCGGGTCCGGACCGCGCTGTCGGCGCTGGTGGTGCTGTTCGCCCTGCTGCTGCCCGCCGACTTTGACGAGCTGACGCCGTCGGCGTTCCTGCGGGTGCCGGTGGAGGCGCCGGCGGCCGTGGTGCTGCTGCTCGTGCTGCCCGCGCGCCGGCGGCGGCCGGTCGCGGCGGTCGGCGGCGCGCTGCTCGGCCTGCTGCTGGTGGTGAAGTTCCTGGACATCGGGTTCGACGCGGTGCTGTACCGGCCGTTCGACCTGGTGCTGGACTGGCCGCTGCTCACGCCCGCGGTGGACTACGTCGACGTGACGGCGGGCCGGGCGGCCGCGATCGGCGCGGTGGCCCTGGCGGCGGTGGCGGCGGTCGCGGTGCTGGTCCTGGTGACGCGGTCGGTGCTGCGGCTGGGCGGCGCGGTGGGCGCGCACCGGGGCGCGGCGGTGCGCGCGGTGGCGGTGGCGGCGGTGTGCGCGATGAGCCTGCCGGTGGCCTCGCACGGCACCTCCGAGCTGGTGGGGGACCACGCGCGGGCGGTGCGGGCCGGGCTGCACGACCGGACGGCGTTCGCGGCGGAGTCGGCGGTGGACGCGTTCGGGGACGTGCCGGGCGATCGGCTGCTGACCTCGTTGCGCGGCAAGGACGTCCTGGTGGTGTTCGTGGAGAGCTACGGGCGCGGCGCGGTGGAGGACGCGGGGGTCGCCGCGGCCCTGGCGGACGGCACGCGGCGGCTGGCCGGGCGCGGCTACGCCTCCCGCAGCGCCTTCCTCACCTCGCCCACGGCCGGCGGGGGCAGCTGGCTCGCCCAGGCCACGCTGCTGTCCGGGCTGTGGGTCGACAACCAGCAGCGGTACCGCACGCTGGTGGCCAGTGACCGGCTGACCCTCGGCGGCGCGTTCCGGCGGGCCGGGTGGCGGTCGGTGGGCGTCATGCCGGGCATCACGCAGACGTGGCCGGAGGGGCTGTTCTTCGACTACGACCGGATCTACGCCGCCGCCGACCTCGGGTACCGGGGCCCGCGCTTCGGCTACGCGACCATGCCCGACCAGTACGTGCTGGCCGAGCTGGAGCGCGCGGAGCGGGGCCCGCGCGACGAGCCGGTGATGGCCGTGGTCACGCTGCTGTCCAGCCACGCGCCGTGGACGCCGCTGCCGGAGGCGCTGCCGTGGGACGGGGTGGGCGACGGCTCGGTGTTCGGGGGGATGCGCGCGGGCGCGGTGCCGCCGGAGACCATCTTCGGCCGGGACCCGGTGGAGGTGCGCGCCGACTACGGGCGGTCCGTCGAGTACTCCGTCGACACGATCGTCTCGTACCTGGAGACCCACGGCGACGACGACCTCGTGGTGGTGCTGCTCGGCGACCACCAGCCCGCGCAGGTGGTCACCGGCGAGGGGGCGGGCCGGGACGTGCCGGTCACGGTCGTCAGCCAGGACCGGTCGGTGCTCGCCCGCACCGACCCGTGGGGCTGGACCGACGGGCTGGCACCGGCGGCCGGGGCGCCCGTGCGGCCCATGAGCGCCTTCCGCGACCAGTTCCTGGGGACCTTCGGCTGATCCCGGTACTTCTCCACCGACCACCTCACCTGTCCGTTACCGATGCTCTACGGTCGGTCGCACAGGCATCGGCACCAGGGGGTACACGCCATGGGGACGACCCGACGGGTGGTGACGGCGGTGACCGCCACCGCGGTCCTGCTCGGCGCCACGACCACACCGGCGACGGCGGCCGGGCACGGCGTCGGCGACCGGCTCGCGGAGCAGGTCCGCCGGGCCGTGGTCGCGCAGGACTTCCGGGACGTGCTGGACCTGACGCCGCCCGAGCTGTTCGCCGCGTCGCGGGCGGGCGCGCCGGAGAAGTACGACTCCGTGCCCGCCGGGCGGGCGGCCAGGCCGGCCGCCGCCGAGGCCCGGCCGCTGCACCAGACGCCCAACCTGGACATCGCGGTCATCCGGCTGGACCCGTTCGGCAGGCCCACCGCGGTGGCCGACGTGCTGCTCAGCCCGCAGTACCCGCGGGGCGTGAGCGTGCCGGTGCACCGGGGGCGGCTGGCCACCGACCAGGTCCGCTACCGCTGGTGGGACGACACGGAGTGGGACGTCAACGGCGGGCGCGGCACGCGTGACGTGCTGCCCGGCCGGGAGGGCGCGCCGATCGACTTCTCCTCGCCCTACCCCGCGTCGGTGCTGAAGCTGATGGTGGGCTTCGGCGTCCTGCGGCTGGCCGACGCCGGGCGCGTCGACCTCGACGGGACCTACGCCTACGAGCCGACCGAGCCCAACGCGGCGTGCGGCGGCGCGCAGGGCAAGCCCGTCCGGCAGTTCTTCGACGAGATGATCACCCGGTCGCAGAACGAGTCGACCTGCGCGCTGATCAAGCTGGTCCACGACCTGGGCGCGTGGGACGAGGTCAACCGGACCTTCGCCGAGCTGGGGATGCCGACCCTGATGGTGACCGGCACCAACCCGGCCACCGGCGGCCGGTGGATCGGCTCGAACATGAGCGCCCTCGACACCGCGAAGCTGCTGCTGCTGGTCAACGGCGGCCACGGCACGCTGTGGACGACCGACGCGGGCCGCGCGATCACCCGGGACGAGCTCAGCGCGTCCTCGCGCGCGTTCTTCCGGCGCACCCTGGGCGACCAGGGCCACAACGAGATGCTGTCCACCACCAACTGGTGCGGCCGCGCCTACCCGGTCCAGGGCATCCCGCAGGTCACGCCGCCGCGGTGGGTCCGGCCCGACGGCACGGTGCGCGTCGGCGACGCCGTCTACGACCGGGACGTGCGCCCGTGCGACGCGGCCGCCGAGGTCACCTACGCCCACAAGAACGGCTGGGTCGACACCACCGGCAGCGACGCGGGCATCGTCAAGTCCCTGCCCGGCGAGGTGCGGCGCGACTACGTCGTGGTCGTGTTCTCCAACCTGGGCACCGACTACGTCGACGCCCACCGGCCCGCCGACCCGCCCGGCGTGTTCCCCGTGCTCTACACGGAGAAGTACGCCAAGCTCGGCCGCGCCGTCGACCGGATCATGGAGGACCTGCGGTGACCCACCGCGCGGACGCGGGCCCCGCCACCGGCCTTCCGGCGGCGGCCCGCGTCCGCGCGGTGGAACTTCGTTGCCGACCCGGGCCGGGCGCGCTGCACTGGTGGACGTGAACCCGCGACCGGACTCCGCCGGCGGCTTCCCCGAGTGGCCGCCGGGCCTGCGCGCGGTGGAGGCGCGGTGGCTGGACCGGGTCCGCCGGGTGTTCGAGTCCCACGGGTTCGGCCCGGTCGCGACCTCCTCGCTGGAGCCGCCGGGGGAGGAGCCGGGGGAGGCGTTGGCGGTCGGGGACGGCGACCTGGCCCTGTGCGCCGACCTGACCGCGTCGTTCCTCCGCTGGGCCGCCGACCACCGGGACGAGCTGGACCTGCCCTTCCGGGGCCGGCAGGCGCAGCGGGTGTGGCGCGGGTCGCGGGAGGACGGCGTCCGCGAGTCCACCTGGTGTGCCCTCGGCGTGGTGGACGCCGCCCCGCTGTCGCCGCGCCTCGACGCCGAGCTGCCGCGCGTCGCGCACGAGGCGCTGTCCGGCCTGGACCTCCCCGCCTGGACGCTCGGCGTCGGCAACCGCCGGGTCCTGGCGGGCTTCTCGGTCGTCGGCCCGGACCACTGCGCGGGCACGGTCTACGGCGGGCGGGTCGCCCCGGGCGCCGGGTCGGCGGGTCCGTGGTCCGGCGGGGTCTGCTCGGGCGGGCGGTACGCGGGTCGCGCGGGGCCTGTCCGGTGTCGGCCTGGCCGTCGACCTGGGCCGCTTGGTCCCCGAGGCGGTAATCCCGCCCGGCCGACCCGGCGACCTGGCCCCTCTCGGCGGTGACCCCGCCGGGTCGGGCGGGCAGCCGCGCCGCCGCCCGCTCGACCCGCGCCCCCGTCACCCGTGGCCCGTCACCGGCGGTCGAGCCGGTTCGGGATGCGGGCCAGCCGGTAGACCCGCCAGAAGTACTGGTCGGCCGCGTGCTGGTCGCCGGCGAAGTTGACGGCCTCCACGATGCGCCGCGCCCGGATGCGGAACGCGAGCGCCCACGTGATGTCCAGGCCCTCCGGCCGGGTGCTCCAGCCGCGGTGCAGGTCGATGACCCAGTCGCCGTCCGGGGCCAGGGCGAGGGGTTCCGCGCGGAAGCCCGCCCGCCCCAGCTCGGCGAAGAACGCCAGCACCTCCTCGACCCCGACCTTGGTGCCCGCCAGCGGGTGGTGGCCGGGGATGGTCCACCGGATGTCGTTGGCGAAGAACCGGCGCAGCCGGTCGAGGTCGCCCGACGCGTACGCCTCGTAGTAGTCCTTGATCAGCTTGACGTTCGGGTGCTCCGGCGGGGCCGGGGTGGCGGCGGCGCTGCCCGCGCCGAGCAGCGAGCCCGCCGCCACGCCCACCGCGGTCATCCCGACGCCGCGCAGGACATCGGCCCGGGACACGCCTGTGGGGTTTTCCGTCGTCATGCTCACTCCTGGTTGAGGGGTCGCGGATCCGTCGGGGGTGGGGGATCCGTCGGCACCTCGAACCTAAGATCGCCGAGCGTGACCAGTCCAATACCTGCGGCGATTACACATCCGCATGAGTATCGGGCATGAGATACAAAACGCCCATCGGCGGCAGGGTGAGGGCCGCCGAGGCGGGCTGCCCGTGGTACGGCGTCCACTCGGCGACGACCGTGCCGAGGTTGCCCACCCCCGACCCCCCGTAGTCGGCGCCGTCGGTGTTGAGCACCTCGCGCCAGGCGCCCGCGCGCGGCAGCCCGACGCGGTAGTCCCGCCGGGGCTCGTCGGCGAGGTTCACCGCGCACACCACCACGTCGTGCTCGCCGCGGCGCAGGAACGCGAGCACCAGGTCGTCCCCGTGCACCCACTCGAACCCGTCCGGCGAGGTGTCCAGCTCGTGCAGCGCGGGCGTGGCCCGGTAGGTCGCGTTGAGGTCCGCCACGAGCCGCCGCACGCCCGCGTGGACGGGGGAGTCGAGCAGGTGCCAGTCCAGCCCGAACTCCGACCACTCGTCGCGCTGCCCGAACTCGCCGCCCATGAACAGCAGCTGCTTGCCGGGGTGCGCCCACGTGTAGGCCAGCAGCGACCGCAGGCCCGCGGCCTTGGCCCGGTCGTCGCCGGGCATCCGCTCCCACAGCGAGCCCTTGCCGTGCACCACCTCGTCGTGCGACAGGGGCAGCACGAAGTTCTCGCTCCACGCGTAGCTCAGCGAGAACGCCACCTCGCCCTGCCGCGCCGCCCGCCGCTCCGGCTCCAGGCCGAAGAACCGCAGGCCGTCGTGCATCCAGCCCATGTTCCACTTGAACCCGAAGCCGAGCCCGTCGTGGTCGGTGCGCCGGGTCACGCCGGGCCAGGTGGTGGACTCCTCGGCGATCACCACCGCGCCGGGGTGGCGCTTGTACACCGTGGCGTTGAGCTCCTGGAGGAACCGCACCGCCTCCAGGTTCTCCCGGCCGCCGCGGACGTTGGGCTCCCACTCCCCGTCCGGCCGCGAGTAGTCCAGGTACAGCATCGACGCCACCGCGTCGACCCGCAGGCCGTCGACGTGGAACTCCTCCAGCCAGTACAGCGCGTTGGCCACCAGGAAGTTGCGCACCTGCGGCCGGCCGAAGTCGAACACGAACGTCCCCCAGTCGGGGTGCTCGCCGCGCCTCGGGTCCGGGTGCTCGTAGAGCGGGGTGCCGTCGAAGCGGGCCAGCGCCCAGGAGTCCTTCGGGAAGTGGGCGGGGACCCAGTCCACGATGACGCCGATGCCGCGTTGGTGGAGGGTGTCGACGAAGTGCCGGAAGTCGTCCGGCGAGCCGAAGCGCGAGGTGGGGGCGTAGTAGGAGGTGACCTGGTAGCCCCAGGACCCGCCGAAGGGGTGTTCGGCCACCGGCAGCAGCTCCACGTGCGTGAACCCCTGCTCCACGACGTAGTCGGCCAGCTCGCCGGCCAGCTCCCGGTAACCCAGGCCCGGACGCCACGACCCGAGGTGCACCTCGTAGGTGGACACGGGCGCGCGCGACCAGTCGGTGGCCTCCCGCGCCGCCAGCCACGCCGCGTCACCCCACTCGTGCGTCGAGGAGTGCACCACCGAGACGGGCGGCCGGGCCGCGAACGCCAGCGGGTCGGCCTTGTCCCGCCACACCCCGTCCGCGCCCAGCACCCGGAACCGGTACTCCGCGCCCGCGGCCACGCCCGGCGCGAACAGCTCCCACACCCCGCCGCCGAGCCGCCGCATCGGCAGGTCCAGCACCCGCACGCCGAGCGCGTTCGGCGCCCACACCGCGAACGCCGTGCCCGCCACGCCGCCCAGCTCGCGGGGGTGCGCGCCGAGCACGTCCCACAGCCGCTCGTGGCGGCCCTCCCCGATCAGGTGCAGGTCCAGCTCGCCCACGGTCGGCAGCCACCGGTACGGGTCGTCCACCCGCTCGACCCGGTCGCCGCGGACCACCTCGAACCGGTAGTCGGCCAACCGCACCGGCACCACGCCGGAGAACAGCCCGCCGCGCAGCTCCACCAGCTCGAACCGCTCGTCGCCGGTCACCACGGCCACCGCGTCCGCGCCCGGCTGCCACGCCCGCGCCACCGCGCCCGCGGGCCGGGGGTGCGCGCCCAGCACCAGGTGCGGGTTGGCGTGCGTGCCGGCCAGCAGCCGGTCCACCGCGCCGGGGTCCGGCGCGCCCACGTCCACGAGGGACAGCTCAACGGTCATCGAGGTCCTCCTCCCCGAGCAGCCGCCGCACCGCGCGCAGCGGGATGTCGACCCAGTCGGGCCGGTTGCGCGTCTCGTACACCGCCTCGTAGACGGCCTTCTCCAGCTCGAACGCGGTCAGCAGCCGCCCGGCGGGGTCGCCCCCGGCCGCCTCGGCGTACCCGGCGGTGAACGCCTCCCGGTTGTGCGCGGTCCACCGCCGGGCCCGTCGGCGCAGCTCCGGCGTGGGGTGGAACAGCCGGAGCTGGTGCTGCGCGGCGTAGTCCAGCGACCGCAGCACCCCGGCCACGTCGCGCAGCGGCGAGCGCGGCTCGGTGCGCTCCGCGATCGGCGCGGCGGGCTCGCCCTCGAAGTCGATCAGCAGCCAGGTGGCCGGGGTGCGCAGCACCTGCCCCAGGTGCAGGTCGCCGTGCACGCGCTGGACCGGCACCCGCTCGCGCAGCGCCCCGACCCCGGCGAACGCCGCCCGCAGCCGGTCGGCGTACGGCGCCAGGCCCGGCACCGCGACCAGCGCCGGTTCCAGGTGGGCCAGCATGTCGTCGGCCACCGACCGCGGGTCCGCGGTGCCCGTGCCCAGCTCGCGGGCCAGGTCCGCGTGCACGGCGGCCACCGCGCCGCCCAGCCGGCGCGCCTCGGCGGCGAAGTCGGCGCCCGCCGCGTCCGGGGCCGCGTCGGTGTCCGCGAACAGGTCCCGCACGCTGGTCATGGCCATCGCCCAGCCCTCGGCGGCGTTGGCCGCGAACGCCTGGAGCATCCCGAACGTGGCGGGCTCGCCGCCCACCTCGCCCTCGATCGAGCCGAGCAGCGGCGCGATGTGCCGCGACCGGGCCCGGCGCAGCGCGCGGTGCGCCTCCAGGTCCGGGTTCAGCCCGGCCGCGACCCGCCGGTACAGCTTGAGGATGTACCGGTCGCCGTAGACGATCGAGGTGTTGGACTGCTCGGCCCCGATCGGTCGCCCCACCAGGCCGCGCTTGCTCGCCCCGGCGAAGGACGGCTCGGGCGTGAACCCGACGCCGCCGCGCACCGCGCGCTGCCCGATCAGCCGCAGCAGCACCGCGTTCAGCTCGGCGTCGCCGGTCGCGTCGTACACCACGCACCCGTCGAACCCGGCCAGCACGGCGGGCGCGAGCCGGTCCGGCAGCGCGGTGCGCACCCCGATCGGCACCTGGTACCGCTCGGCGTCGCCGCCGTCGGCGAACCGGACCGCCACCACGGCCAGCAGGCCCAGCGGCCCGCCGGACGCGCGCTGGTCGACCAGTTCCACCAGCTGCTCGACCTCGACGCCGGCGACCGGCCTGCCCTTCCCGCCGAACCAGCGCTGCCACGGCAGCCAGGCGGCCAGGGCGCGTTCCAGCCGGGGCCGCAGCGCGGTCCCCTCGGGGCGGCTCATCGGTGGTCTCCCATGCGGTGGACGGCGAACCAGTAGAAACCGTGACCGGGCAGGGTGAGCCGGTACGGGTCGGCCCCGATCGGCGCGAACACCACGCCGCCGGTCAGCTCCACGGGCAGGCTGCCCGCGAACTCGGCCAGGTCGAACTCGGCCTGCTGCGGGAACCGCGACAGGTTGTTCACGCACAGCACCAGGTCGTCGCCGTGCGCCCGCAGGTACGCCAGCACGCTCGGGTTCGCGCAGGTCAGCTCGGTGAACGTGCCCAGCCCGAACGCCGGGTGGGCGCGCCGCACGGCCAGCGCCCGCCGCGTCCAGTGCAGCAGCGACGAGGTGGTGCGGAGCTGTGCCTCGACGTTCACGCCCTGGTAGCCGTAGACCGCGTCGGCGATGGTCGGCAGGTAGAGCCGGCCCGGGTCGGCGGA
>NZ_JBHSQO010000049.1:0-64386 GCF_042658445.1 Saccharothrix lopnurensis
ACCGCCCTCGGCAGGTTGACCCCCGTCGAATTCGAAGCAATCATGACCACGCCAGCCAGCCAGGCTGCGTGACTACCGCTGTCACCTACTCGTGCAGCAGACCCAAGTCACCGATATTGCTCCTAGGTCAAGTCTTGACTCGGATGAGACTGCGGGCACCAGCTCGTTCAAGCCCGACAGTGACGTTTAAGCCCTCGGACGCAGCTTCTCAACGCTGCGGGCGAGTTCGACGACGTCTAGCCCCTCGGCCTGTGCAGGGATCCACGAAAACCGCAGCCCGTTTGAGGCCACGTTGTCTGGCAGCCCCATCGCGGTGAGCACGTGGCTTGGGGTGTACGAGGCGCTCGTGCACGCGGATCCGGTCGCGACCGCGACCAGATCCTTGAGCGTGACGAGGAACGCCTCAGAGTCGATCTCCTCGAAAGAGAGGTTGAGGATGTGCGGGACGACGTGCTCCTGGTCACCATTGATGTGAAAACGCACGTCAGCCAGCCCTTCAAGAAGACGGGACCGCACCTTCTGGGCCGCAGCCTGCCAGTGCGCCCGCTCCTTCTCGAAGATCTGTGAGGCCTCTGACAACCCCATGATCAGGGGAACGGGCAGAGTGCCCGGACGCAGGCTCCGCTCCTGTCCACCGCCGAACATGATCGGCTCGAGAGGGGGCCGCTCGTCGTCGAGGTTCTCCCGGCGGCGGGTCACGAGAGCTCCCACGCCCTTCGGGGCGCCGATCTTGTGTCCACTGATGCTGATCAAGTCGACCGGTGCGACCAGATCGGCCGGGAGCTTGCCGTACCCCTGGGCTGCGTCGACGTGCAGGTACGTCGCCGTGTTCTGTAGTTCACGTGCGAGATCGGCGACCGGCTGGACTACCCCGGTTTCGTTGTTCACGTGCATCAGCGACACAAGGAGGGTGTCTGGCCGCAGCTTCTCCATGACGGTCGCCACCTCGACCCTGCCGGAGGGGCCAGGCTCGATGAAGTCCACCTCGAATCCACGGCCGGCCAGGTGCTGCAGCGGCTCCAGGACCGCCTTGTGCTCGATGGCGGAGGTGATGATGTGCTGCCGCCCGGTCTGCTCGCCGTGAGGTGCGAGCCCCAGCAGTGCAATATTGTTACTCTCCGTAGCACCGCTGGTGAAGATCAGTTCGTCGGGTTCGGCCCCTACCGTGCTGGCCAGGTACTCACGGGCCCGTTCAACTGCCCGCTTGGCACGCGTTCCGTACTCGTGACGACTCCCTGCGTTACCGAACTCCGCGGTCATCCAGTGCAGGACGACATCGGCCACCCGCGGGTCCACGGGCGCGGTCGCCGCCGCGTCGAGATACGTCACCATCGAACCTAGCCACCTTCAACCGTTATTACGCGCGTCGTGTACGTCATCTGCCTGACGTACGATAGCGTGAGCGGGTGGGATCTTCAGTTGCTTCTCAGTCTGCCGAGTCGGCAACATCTGCTGGTTTCGAGTACGTCTTCCCGGCCATCCGTGGCATCCAGGCGGGGCGCGAGTTCTACGTGTCCATGTGTCCGCTGCGGCTCATACCGAAGATCTTCCTCTTCGACGAGGACGAGCTGGGCCCCGAGGTGCGCGCTCAACGGGTCTTGAACAAGGGACGCCTGCCTGCGCTGACCCGCTACATCGTCGACCACCCCACGGACTACGTCTTCAGTGCGCTGACTGCCTCTGTCGACGGTGACATCCGCTTCGAGGGCATCGCGGACGGCGGTGTGGGGATGCGTGCCGGGCAGATCCGGATCTCGATGGCCGCCCGGTTCGTGATCAACGACGGTCAGCACCGACGTGCCGCGATCGAGCAAGCGCTGAAGGAGTCTCCCGATCTCGGTGAGGAGACGATCGCCGTGGTGTTCTTCCACGATACCGGACTCTCCCGTTGCCAGCAGATGTTCGCCGACCTGAATCGGCACGCCGTGCGGCCACCACGTTCGATCGGGGTGCTGTACGACCATCGTGACGACCTCTCGGCCATCGCGCGTCTGCTGGCGATGCGGTCGCCCGTGTTCAAGGGGCATGTGGAGATGGAGTCGAGTACGTTGTCCCAGCGTTCCCGCAAGCTGTTCACCTTGAGCTCGGTGTACTACGCCACGCAGTCGCTGCTGCAGGGCTTGGAGATCACCAAGGAGCAGTCGCAAGAGGTGGCGGAGGAGTACTGGGCCGCGGTCGACGGAACGATTCCGGAGTGGAAGCTGGTTCGGCGCCGGGAGCTGTCGGCACCAGAGGTCCGTAGGGACTATCTGCACAGCCACGGGATCGCACTACACGCGATGGGCCGGGTGGGCAACTCACTGCTGCGGAAGTCATTGACACCGCGGACCTGGACGCCAGTACTCAAACGCCTGTCGTCAGTGGACTGGTCGCGCGCCAACACCGACTGGGAAGGGCGAGCACTCGTGGCCGGACGGGTGTCCAAGAGCCACCAGAATCTGACATTGACCGTGAACTACCTGCGTCAGCACCTCAATCTCGACCTGAGCGCCGAGGAACAGCGTGTCGAAGATGCCTACGTGCGAGGAGAAGCATGACCACCCCGAAGGCGGCGGCGTTCCAGGACAGGACCCTGGCAGAGGTCATCGATGGACTGGCGGACGAGATCCGCGAGCTCTACGTCGCCGACGATGTCCCCTGGGTGATCGGGTACAGCGGCGGCAAGGACTCCACCGTCGTCCTCCAACTGGTGTGGCTCGCACTGAAGGACCTGCCGGCCGAGCGGCGCACCAAACCGGTTCACGTGATCAGCACGGACACCCTCGTGGAGAACCCCGTAGTCGCGGCATGGGTCAGTCAGTCGCTGGACACCATGCGTACGGCCGCGCAGGAACAACAGCTCCCCATCGAGTCCCACAAGCTGACGCCGGAAATCAAGGACACCTTCTGGGTCAGCCTGATCGGCAAGGGCTACCCGGCGCCCCGGCCGAAGTTCCGGTGGTGCACGGAGCGGTTGAAGATCAAACCCTCGAACAGCTTCATCCGCCGCGTCGTCCGTCGGCACGGTGAGGCGATCCTCGTCCTGGGCATCCGCAAGGCAGAGAGCCAGGCGCGAGCGCAGGCGATGGCCCGGCACGAGAAGCGTCGAGTCCGGGACCGCCTCTCCCCCAACGGCAAACTTCCCAACTCCCTGGTCTACAGCCCGATCGAGGACTGGTCGACCGACGAGGTATGGGCGTTCTTGATGCAGTACCCCAACCCATGGGGGCACAAGAACAAGGACCTGCTCACGATGTATCAGGGTGCATCGGATGACTCCGAGTGCCCGCTGGTCGTCGACGACACCACACCCTCGTGCGGAGACAGCCGGTTCGGCTGCTGGACCTGCACGCTGGTCGAGCAGGACAAGTCAATGACGGCCATGATCCGCAACGACGAGGAGAAGCAGTGGATGCGGCCACTGCTCAAGCTCCGCAACGAGCTCGACGACGTCAACAACGAGATCCACACGCGGGACTTCCGCCGGATGAACGGCAACGTCCAGCTACTCGGGGACGGCGACCGCACCATCCCTGGGCCCTATAAGCAGTCCGCACGCGAGGACTGGCTGCGCAAACTCCTCGCCGCCCAGGCGAAGGTTCGCCAGAAGGCCCCGGAGCATGTCCGTGGCATCGAACTGATTTCGGTGGCGGAGCTGCACGAGATCCGCCGAATCTGGGTGTTCGAGAAGCACGAGATCGAGGACTCGCTGCCGCGCATCTATGAGGAGACGACCGGCGAGAAGTTCCCAGGACTGCCGCTGGACGAGCAACTCGTACTGGGAGCGGAGGAAATCGAGCTGCTCAAGGACGCCTGCGAGGACGATCCGATCCACTTCTCGATGACCCGCGAGCTCCTCGCGATCGAACGCCAGTACCGGACCATGGCGCGCCGAGCCGGCCTATTCGAGTCCCTCGAAAAAGCCATCAAGAAGGGCTACTACGAGGATGCAGATGACGCACTGCAGTTCGCGAAGAGACTGAAAGAACTGCGCGAGAGTGACCCGACCCAGCTGGCGTTGAACGAAGAGACCACCGATGCACCTGCATAAGCTCACGCTCCACGACTTCGGCGCCTACCAGGGCCGGCAGCACCTGGACCTCCGAGTCAAGCCGAAGCGCCCGATCGTCTTGATCGGGGGCCTCAACGGCTGCGGCAAGACGACCCTGCTCGATGCGATCCAACTCGTGCTGTACGGACCTCGCGCCCGGTGCAGCGGACGCGGCAACCGCTCCTACGAAACCTACCTGCGCGAGAGCATCAACCGCTCGGCCGACCCTGCCCGCGGCGCCGAGCTGCGGCTGGAGTTCTCGATCACCGTGGAGGGACGCCTCCGTACCTACGAGGTCGCTCGGACCTGGGCCGTCCACGGCAAGAGCACACGGGAGAACCTCACCGTCGCCATCGACGGCAGGTACGACGCCACGACGAGTGAGAACTGGGCCGAGCACGTCGAGGAGATCCTGCCCCTCGAAGTCGCTTCGCTCTTCTTCTTCGACGGCGAGAAGGTCGAACAGCTCGCCGACCCCGAGCAGGCTGCGGACGTCATTGAAGCGGCAGTCCAGTCCCTCCTCGGTGTGAGAGCGGTCGAACAGCTGCGGACCGATCTGCTCGCCCTTCAACGTCGGCAGCGGCTGTCCGAGGAGGACCAGGGGATCCTCGATCAGATTCAGAACCTGGAGACCAGGTCACAAGCCGCTGCCCAGGAGGTGTCGGACCGCAGCCAGGACCGGGCACAGGCCACCTCGCTGTATGACAGCGCCAAGGCGGGCCTCAAGAAAATCGAGCGGGACTTCGAACGCGCCGGCGGACGGCTCTTCGAGGAGCGTCTCGGGCTGGAAACCGCCAAGAAGGACACCGCGGACCGCCTGGCCGCGACGCAGAAGGCTCTGCGCGGCTTCGCGGAAGGGGCGCTACCACTACTGCTGGTACGCGATCAGCTCACCGCACTGCGTGAGCAGTCAGTGCGTGAGGACCAGGCGCACGAGGCGCAGCAGGTCGTGGGCACTCTCGAATCTAGGGATGCGTGGTTGATTGATCAACTGTCCGACAGCGTGCCCGGTACGGTGCGTACCGCGTTGAAGAGGAAACTGACCGCCGACAGGAAGAAGCGTGCGTCAGCCGCTGAGCTGACGGTTGACCTTGCCCTGCCGCGCGGCCTCGCCCAGAAGCTGTCCGCGTTGGACGACGTGCTGCGAGCAGATGAGATCCGCGTACGCGAACTCATGGAGGCCGCCCACAAGACGGTGCACGAGCTGGAGCAGGCCGATCGTCAGCTGGCAGCAGTGCCCGACGAGGAGCAGATCAAGTCCCTCCTCCACGCCCGCCAGAAGGCCGTGGAGGCGGTGATCGTCGCCCGGGCCGCCGTCGAGCACGCCACGCAACTAGTCGCGGATGCCCGGGCGCACCACGAGCGGCTTGAAGCCGACCTTCAACGTGCGCGGGACAAGCGGGCCCAGACATTCATCCGCGAGGAGGAGCTCCAGCGCATCGTCACCTATGCCGAGAAGGCACGCGCCACCCTGGAAAGGTTCGGCTCGGCTCTCCTGCGGAAGCACATCAGCAGCCTGGAGGTAGCGGTGCTGCGGAGCTTCCAGACCTTGATGCGCAAGAAGGGGCTGATCAAGGACCTCAGGATCGACACCGACAAGTTCACGCTCGCGCTGACCAACCACGACGAGGATCCCATCGACCCCGCCCGACTCAGCGCAGGTGAACGTCAGCTCCTTGCGATCTCCCTGCTGTGGGGGCTGGCGAAGGTGGCTGGCAATCGCCTGCCCACCATCATCGACACCCCGCTGGGGCGTCTGGACAGTCGGCACCGTGAGCACCTCGTGGACCTGTACTTCCCGAATGCCGGGCGGCAGGTCCTTCTGTTGTCCACGGACGAGGAGATCGACGAGCACCTCTTGCGGCGACTCAAGCCTTCCATTGCCAACAGCTACGTTCTCGTGCACGACGACGCTACCTTCACCACCCGCGTCGCGGAGGGCTACTGGTGGGCCGAAGGAGCCCTGCATGCAGTCTGAGATCACTATCCGGCTCTCTCAAGCCGCCAAGGACCAGCTGGCCTGGCTCAAGCGTCACACGGGGCTAACCCAGTGGAACGAGCTGTGCCGGTGGGCTCTGGCGTTGTCCCTGCGAGACCCGTCCCCCCCGCTCGTTCGGGAGATCACCACGGATTCCAACGTGGAGATCGCTTGGAAGACGTTCGCCGGAGCGCACGGGGACATCTACCTGTCCCTGCTCAAGCAGAGGTGCGCGGCGGATGGGGAGGAACCCACCGACGCCGCCGTGGGCAAGACGCTGCTGGTCCACCTGCACCGTGGCATCGGCCTTCTCGCCGGACGCCAGGATCTCCGGTCCATCCAGAACCTCATCGCCGTCGCGGTCGAGTAGACCAGGCCGTACGGCCCGCTCCCTCTGGATCCTCCGGACGGAGCGGGCCTGCATGGTTTCAGGAGTCGCCACCGCTCGACCAAGATTTTTTCTGCATCGCGCGCAACAACTCCGCCTCCCACCCGATCTACCCGGGTGAGGGGGTTCGACTCCGGAGCTGTCATCGGATTCCGCAAGGCGCCCTCACCTGTCAGTCACGCCGCGTATACTGAGGCGACAACTTCACACCGCGCTTCACCTTTCGGACGTGTGCCACCGCATGGGGCCCACCACCAGACACCGGAGCGAACGATGATCAGCCACCCCGTCGCCGGGGCGGTCAAGGCTTTGCAGAAGCAGGCCCTGGCCAGTCGCGACACCTATCAGCTCGACCGCATCGACCGTGCCCTAGACGAACTCCTGCGCAACCCGACGGAGGATGCCGGCCCCGCGCCGTATCGCGTGAGGTCAGCCATGGGGCACGCCTACGAAGCGTTGGAGCGCCGCCGGGCCATCGCTCCCAGCGTCCCGCTCGACCTGGAACACACGGACAGTAGTCACATCGACGCCCGCTATCCGGTCGTAGAGATCCTCGCGTGGCTCGAGGCGGAGCCCAACCTCGCCGCTGGCGAACGCATTCTTCTCGACGAACTCGCCCGCGGACACGACGCCGTGTCCATGGCCCGCCGTCACGGCGTGGAGCTGCCCCGCATGCGCGAGCGGATCAGCCGGGCGCGCCGCCATGCCAGGGCCCTGTGGCAGGTCGCGGAGGAGACGGTGTGAGACCCAAGCCCTTACGGCTGCGTCCCGGGCTCGTACGCGCCCTTATACCGCCTCGCCTGATCGGCACTTACGTGTTGTACACCGCAGACGGCAGACCCACCTATGTCGGCCGGAGCGACACCGACGTACGCCGCCGGCTCCTTCGCCACTATACCGACAGACACGGCGACTACTTCACCTACGACATGCACCACACCGCAGTCAGCGCCTACGACGTTGAGTGCGCCCTCTTCCACCTCTTAGCACCTGAGGTGTCCAACCGCATCCACCCTGACCGGCCAGACTTCCACCCCACCCCGTGCGCGTTCTGTCTACCCCGGCAGACCCGTCTCCACCTCCAGTCCCCGAACGACCGGAGCACCCGGCCACCGACGCAAGCGAAGGACCCTCGATGACCACGCCACTGTTTCTCTCTCCAGACGACCACCGCGCCGATCTCATCCAGGTGGACCGTGCGCTGGACTCCATGCGCGACGCAGGCTTCGACCTGACCGCCGCCATCGGTGAGCCACTGGACAACTCCATCGAGGCCGAGGCCACCTTGATGCGCGTCATGCCGGTGTTCGGCCGCGGCAAGAAGACGATCGACAGCATCCTCGTCGCCGACAATGGCATCGGCATCGATCCCACTCAGATGCACCACGTGCTCTCGATGGGCTACAGCACCCGCTACGGGCAGCGACAGGGACTTGGACGCTTCGGTGTTGGCCTCAAGCTCGCAGGCCTCAGCCTCGGCGAGCGCATCGACATCTACAGCAAGCGGACCGGCAACCCGAAGATCTATCACAGCTACATCGACCTTCAGGAGATCCGAGACGGCCAACAGCGCTACATCACCACCACCGAGACCGAGGAATGGCCGGCCGAAGCCGCCAAGCTCATGGTCGGGCGTGACGACCGCCCCTTCGCCTCCGGCACCGTCGTGGTGTTCGGGAAGATCGACCGGCTCGCCAGCGGAGGCACCTACGGCACCTCCCTCGAGCAAAAGATCTCCGAGCTCCGGAAGTTCATTGCCCGCGCTTACCGGACCTACATCGACACCGGCCGGGTGTTCGAACTGGACGGGAAGGTCACGACGCTGCACGACCCGCTCTTCCTGAGGGACAACCCCAGGATCATCTCTCGCTACAAGCCGCTGGACCCGCGCGGCGAACTCATCGAGGAGACCGATCTGGAGGTGGACGGCCATAAGGTCCACGTCTCCGTCGCCATTGTACCCAAGGAATTCCGCCCCTGGCAGGGCGCCGGCGGTGAGGAGGACTTCAAGGGCCAGGACATCACCGAATTCCACATCAACGCCGACAACACCGCCAAGATCAGCATCCTCCGCAACGGCCGCGAGATCTATTACGACATCATCCCGCGCCTGCTGGAAGGCGGGCGCAGCGACAAGGTTCTCCGCTACGTCGCCGTCGAAATCAGCTTTCCCGCCGAACTGGACGAGTACTTCCAGGTCCGCAACGTCAAGCGCGGTGCGGAACCCGTGGACAAGTTGCGGCACCAGGTTCGTGAATGGCTCAAGCCACCGGTGAAGCAGGCGCTCCGGCAGGTTCGCTCCATGTGGAAGGAGACCGAAACTCAGCAGCGCTTCGAAAACGGTGAGCACAGCTCCAGCATGAACACCGCCTCGAAGGTCGTCCCGGCCCTCCCCAGCGGCCTCGCCGGCCGCGGAGCGACCCCGGAGTTCGAGGAGAAGGTGATCCAGCAGGCCGCTGCCGACATGGGTCTGGATGCCGCCAATGACGCCGATGCCGTCAAGATCGAGAAGCTGCGCGAGCAGATCAACTCCAGGCCCATCACACTCCTGGACGCCCAGTGGCCGGGCAAGGAGTTCCTGGTGATCCACCACCTCAACGGAAAATCTGTGGTCAAGCTCAATCACCGTCATGCCTTCTTCGACAGGGTGTACGCACCCATCAAGAAGGTCGCCGACGAGGGCGCGCAAGGCATGGAACCGGAGGAGATCACCGACCTGGCCCGTCGCGCGGAAGCGGCCATCGACCTGCTGTTCATGGGCTACGCGAGGGCTGAGGGCATGTACGAGGACCCGGAGCGCTTCGACGACCTCCGTACCTATTGGGGCATGTACACCGAGGCACTGCTGCGGGAGGAGTTCAAGGACAAGTGAGCCCCCGTGGCGGTGCACTTCACGAACTGCACCGTCACGGCGCAGCCTCACGCCACCTGCGCCGCCGACCGCAGGACTACGAGCCCCTGGTGATGCTCTCCAGGCGACGGCCCGATCGGTGCGCGCCCCGTACAGCAACCCTCGCCGCCATGCGGCACGACCGTTCTCAGAGAGGCAACGCCAGGATGTTTGGATCAGGGTCCAAGATCACTTTCCGAGACTACGTGCAGGGCACGTGGGGGAGCTTCGATACCCCTGCTGGCCGGGTCGACTACATCATGACCAAGGCCCGGCTCGGCGGTGACGCGGACGCGCCGGAGCGGCAGCTCACGAAAAGCCTCGCACCGGTCCGTGAGGTCATGGACGCTGGCGACCTGGACTTCAACCAGCTGCTGCAACGTGACCTGGACGATCACCGGGTGGCGATCAACCTGATTCCGTACCTGCTCAAACAGAAATCCACCGGCCCGGCTTTCTTCCCTCCGATCGTCGCGGTGCTCCTGCCGTTCCAGAAGAAGCGGCCGACCGCCTTCCCCGCACTCGACGCTCCGCAGTCGGTGGACCATGACGACGCGCCCTGGCAGGAGGAACGGGCCGGCAACGCCTTCCGGGTTCACCGGCTTCTTGACTCCGACGGCGAGATACACGCGGCAAACCTGGGGAAGCTCTGGTGGAACGAGTCGGAGTCGAGCCTCGTCGTCCTCGACGGTCAGCACCGGGCGATGGCGCTGTTGGCCATCGAGCGCACCCTGTCTCGTACGTGGCACGGCAGCGGTGCACAGTTCCGTCCCTTCTACGAGCACCAGGTCGAGCAGCTGCTCAGCGAGCACCAGGTCTCCGAGGTCGACCTGGCCAAGATCGAGGTGCCGGTGACCGTCTGCTGGTTCCCCGACGAGACCGGCGACTTCGCGCGGCCACACGAGGCGGCGCGCAAGCTGTTCGTCGACGTCAACAAGGAGGCCCGTCCGCCGAGCGAGTCGCGAATCATCCTGCTGTCCGACGGCGAGCTGTCCAATGTCCTCACGCGCGGTATGCTGAGCGCACTGCGCAGTCGTAGCGGCGACTACCTGCCGCTCTACGCAGTGGAGTACGACAACCCCGAGGTGAACACCAACCGGCCCTCACGGTGGTCGGTGATGACGAACATCCATCTGCTCAAGATGGCGGTCAACCGCTGCATCTTCGGTCCGCCCAAGTACCTCACCAACCTCGCCCAGCCGTTCGGAGGCAGGGAGAAGGCAGACGAGCGCGATCGCTTCATGCGCGCACAGTTGGACTTGGTCAGCCTTCTGCCGGATCACCTCGACGACGGCGGATACCCGTACACCCGGGACGAGATCGGGGACACCAGGTTCCCGCTCGGCCGTTCAGAGGCACTGACCAGCAGATTCATGGACACGTGGGGGCAGGCCATCCTGACTTTGCTGTCTCGGACCGCACCCTACGCGGCACACGCGGCCAGCCTCACGAAGTTCAAGGAGGGCTGGCACACGACCAGTACGCACGCCTCGCTGGCCCACGACGCGTTGTTCGGCGGTGTCGGGATCTACTGGACGCTGCGCGACAGCTACGACAGCTACCAGACCAACCGCTCCGAGGACGGGCCCAAGCCGCCGAAGTCCGACGTAATTCGCGCCTGGGAAGCCCTTAAGGAGCAGGAGAGCGAGTTCGATAAGTACCGCGCCCACGAGTACCTCGGATCGACCCGGCCCGATGCAGTCAGGCGCTGCAAGGCCGCTTACAGCGTCTTCAACACACACGCCTGCCAGCTCGGCATGGCGATGACCCTCGGATCCCTCTGGGAGCTGCGCAAGAACCAACCCGCCGGGGCCGACCTCAAGGACCTTCCCGCCTTCGCTGAAGCCCTGACCAAGGCATGGAACGAGTTTTTCCAGATCGATCGCGGCCGAGCCCGCGATCGCAGGTACGCCTTCAGCAAAGACAGCAGCAACCCGCTCAACCAGATCACCAACATGGACACCCCCAACGCGGTGTACTTCCGGTACTTCTGGATGCAAGCCCTCACCAGTCCCTCGGTGTGGCAACATCTTTCCCCGTGGCTGACCAACCAGGAAGCCTTCGATGCGGGGTTGGGCGAGGCTCGACGCCTCTACTTGCACTTGTGCATCAAGCAGCAAGGCAAAGCCCTGGAACTCAGCCAGCCGACGCTCGATCGAGCCAAACGTATCGAGCAGGCCGAGAAGGTGGCTACCGGCGCACTCAAGAAGGCCCTTCGCAACTGGTTCGAGGTGACCGACGAGGAGTTCGAGGCATGGCAGACCAGACAGAAGCCCTGGGTCGTCCAGCCGGAGCTGAATCTAGGGGACGCATCCACCGATAGCGGAGATGCAGGCAGTAAATAGCTACTTGCTGAGCTAGTCCATAGAACGGCCGTCTGCCCATCCGCACTGGTCACACCATTCTTCCGAACGGCAGCAGGGCCTGGCGGCATCTGATCGCCTCTTCGGTCGTCCAGTCCTAATGTCTCCGCCTCAGGAATGGACGACCGAAGAGGCATAGGCGGTTTCCGGCCCGCGCCGCCGCCACCATTCAGATCTTGTCCACTGGACAGGGCCTGAGGTGGCCGTATCGGATCTCCCACGGGCCGGTGCCGCGGCTGCAGGTCTCGAGTTTGCTGAGCTTGCCTAGCGACCAGCCCAGGCTCTTGGCGACGACTGCGGAGGACAGGCGGGCGGTGTGGCGGATGCGACGTAGTTCCTCGCCGAGCTCACGGCGGTGAGCGGTGCTCAACCTCGTGCTGACGGGCAAATTCTCGTCGTCGGTGTCCATCGACGTTCCTCAGTTGTGCTCGGGTGCCGCGACATGGTCGACGGCGATGATCAAGCTTCGGTCTGACGCGGTGCGGAACAGGCTGATAAGCCCGGCCGAGTCCGGCCGCATACGAACGGCATGGCGCGTCCATGTTCAGCGCGTGGGCTTGTGGATCGTCCCGAGTCGGGTGGAGGCTCTGATACCTGGAAGGGTGAGGAGCTCTGGCACCACCGAGGAAGTACTCGTCTGAGCTGCGGGAACGTGCGGTTCGATTGGTCTTTGAGTTGCGTGAGCAGGGCGAACGGACGGGTGTGATCGCTCGGGTTGCGGACCGGCTCGGGGTGCATCGGGAGGCGCTGCGGACGTGGGTCCGACAGGTCGAGGTCGACGGCGGGAAACGGCCCGGGACGTCGACGAGTGATGTCCAGCGCATCGCCGAGCTCGAACGGGAGAATCGTGATCTGCGGCGGGCGAACGACATTCTGAAAGCGGCGTAGGCGTATTTTGCCGGGACTCGACCCCAGACCGCCGCGCTAGTCGGGTTCGTCGACAATCATCGCGGGCAGTTCGGTGTGGAGCCGATCTGTGTTGCGCTGAGCGTGTCGCCGTCCACGTATTGGGCGGTCAAGAAGCGGGAGTCGAGTCCGTCGGCTCATGCGGTCCGGGACGAATGGCCGAAAAAGGAGGTCCTGAGGGTGTGGCGCGGGCCGGGGCGTGGGTTGTACGGGGCACGGAAGGTATGGGGGCAGCTCAACCGGGAGTGCGTCGACGTGGCGCGGTGCACGGTCGAGCGGCTGATGCGCGAGCTGGGCGTCAGCGGCGTGACCGCGTCCCGCAAGCGGCCCCGCACGACTCTCCCAGGCTGCAATCGTCCAGCTGACCTGATGGAACGTGACTTCACCGCGGACGCGCCGGATCTGTGGTGGGTCGCCGACATCACCTACGTCGCCACCGCGGTCGGCTGGGTGTACACCGCGTTCGTCCAGGACCTGTTCTCCCGCCGCATCCTCGGCTGGGAGGTCGCCGACCACCTGGGCGTCGACCTCGCGCTCGACGCCCTGGAAATGGCGATCTGGGCACGCAGTGGCGTCGACGGCCTTGTCCACCATTCCGACAGGGGTATTCAATACACCTCCATCCGCTACGCCGAACGGCTTGACCAGATCGGCGCCGCGCGCCCTGTCGGCAGCAAGGGCGACTCCTACGACAATGCAGCTGCCGAATCGCTCAACAGTCTTTACAAGAAGGAACTCATCGACTTCCACGGCGACTGGAAGAACACGACGGACGTGACACTGGCCACGATGGAATGGGTTTCCTGATACAACGCGGAAAGGCTACATTCCTTCTGCGGGAACACTCCTCCGGCCGAGTACGAGGAGATGTTCCACCGGACGGTCGTCGACACCGGCGCAGCAGTCTGAAGCCAACTGATCCGGCCTCCAACTTCGCTGGGGCGGTCCACCTTGCCTACGGCGTCGAACTGGAGACGTCGTGCTTCCTCATGTCCCGTGCGAAGTCCCACCCCGACGGCAATATTTTGGCCCGCGGCCATCTACCCGAGCGGCAAGTTCGAGGTCGTGTTCCAAGATCTCCGCAGGCGACCGCCTTTCGACGACCTCACGCGGCGCGAAGAACTGCGGCAGCGGCTCAACGGCATCGACCTGCCTGCGGCGAAGGTTGACCTGCGACCGGGTCTCGGCCTCGGCGTCCTGCTCGACGCACCGGCACGCGAGCAGCTCATCGAAGTACTCGGCCGGTTCCACGCGGTCGCTGTTGAGGGCCAGCCGGCCGACAGCAAGGTTTCGTGGCGTGCGAGGCGCGACCCGCCGCGACAAGGTGAAGTTCGAAAGGTGACGGGGAGTTGAGCCGTTCTACTGGACGGGGCGAGGACCACCATGTAAGGCATCGACGCGTTTACCCCCAAAAGTGATCAAGCGCGCAGAGCCTCACTTATTGATCCGAAAGTTTTCGGTTTCCTACATGATGGCGTAGCGGACGTGCGGGGCACGGAAGTAGCCGCGGACGATGTGCGGCTGGTGCTGGCGGCGGCGCGGGAAGCGGCGGGTTTCGTGGCGAGGCGGTCGGTGTTGTGGGCGCGGGAGGCGTTGACGTTGCGTTTCAGGTCGGCGTTGAGCAACTCGTCCGGGTTCGGCTCGGGGCTGTAGCCGGGCATCAGGTGCAGCTCGATCCTTTCGGCGTTGGCCTCGAGCCAGGCGCGGACGGCCTTGCTTCGGTGCACGGGGTGCCGGTCGGCGATGACGTGCACCTTCCGGTCGGCCTGACGTGCGACGCGGTCGAGGAACGCGGTGAACACGGTCGCGGTGAAGCGTTCGGTGAACACGGTGAACCACAACGCGCCCCGTGAGGCGACCGCGGACATGACGTTGACCCGCAGCCGTTTCCCGGTCACCCGCACGATCGGAGTGCGGCCCCGGGGCGCCCAGGACCGGCCGGGCGGGGCGGCATCGGAGCGCAGCCCGCACTGGTCAACCCAGGCGATCGCCGCGCCCTCGGCCTTCGCGCGTGCCTCGATCGCCGGGTAGTCCTCGTCGAGCCAGGCCCGTACCGCGGCGGGCTGCTGCCGGTAGGCACGCCGCGCGGGTCGCTGTGGGGTGAAGCCGTGGCGGCGCAGCCACAACCCGACGCCCTGTTCGGTCATCTCGACCCCGACGACCAGGCGGATCAGCTCGACCACCGTCTGCCGGGTCCACAACGGGCCGCCGATCAGCAACTCTTCCGGGCTGTGGTCGGCCATCGCCGCGAACAGCGTGCCCCGGTCCTCGGGGCTGACCAGCTCGGCGGGACCTGGACGCCCCCGGCGGGTCGCCAGGCCGTCGCGACCGTCCCGCCGGTAGGCGCGCCACCAGGTGCCCACCGACCGCACCGAGACCCTGAACACCTCCGCCGCCTGCCGATATCCCTCGACCTGCCCGGACTCCAGCGCCGCGACCACCCGCAGGCGCAGGACCTCCTGCTCCGCAGGAGACAACCGATGCGCACCTCCGACCTCAACCACCCAGTCAGCCTACAGGCAACCGATCACTTTCGGTTCAATAACACGACCACCGTATTCATCCGCCGACGGCTCGCCCGCGGCGCGGAATCGAACGGGATCAGGTGAAGATCGCCATGCGGGCGAACCTCTTGGTGATGACCTGCCCGTCAACCAGGTCCGCGTCGAGTGGGCCGCGGTCGGTGGCACCGAGCTCGAAGCGGCGTTCGGCGGCCTCGGGCGCAGGGACGGGGGCCGCTACAGCCGCAGAAAAGTCACCGTGCAGATCCACCCGGCCGGGTCATGAGACCTGGAGCACAACGCTGACAACATTTCGCGTGGAGCGACCGCCTGCTCCAGATTTGCTCCAGACCGGCAGCCGCAGTCCACAGTGGGCGGAAAAGCAAGATCGCCCGCCACCTGCATCACAGCAGGTCAGCGGGCGAATCTGGTCCTACATTAACTTGTGGAGCTGAGGGGACTCGAACCCCTGACCCTCACACTGCCAGTGTGATGCGCTACCAGCTGCGCCACAGCCCCGTACTCCCCACGTTCCCGGCCGGTTCCCCCGCCGTTCGCGTGTGGCAATACCGTACAACACCCACCCCGTCCCGACGAAATCGGGGGTACCCTCCGGCATCCGGCCTGCTAGACCGGGGTGCATGGGTCCCGTACCGCTCGTCGAACCCGAGGCCGAGGGGATGTCCCCCACCGCGAGGCGCGCCCTCCAGGAGCGCCGGTTGCGCCGGCTGCTCACCCGACTGCTCGACGCCGACGGCGTGCAGGCGGCCCGGCTGCGCGACGCCGGGGTGGGGCACGCCGAGGAGATCGGGCTGGACGACCTGCCGGCGCTGCCGTTCGTGACCAAACAGGACCTGTGGGACCACTACCCGTTCGGGTTTCGGGTCGACGACCGCATCGTGTGCGTCCACGGGTCGTCCGGGACGGGTGGGCGGCCGACGCTCGTTCCTTATACGGCGCACGATGTCGGTGTGTGGGCCGGGGTGATGGCGCGGGCGCTCGGTGGGGCCGGGGTCACGCGGAGCAGCGTGATCCACAACGCCTACGGGTACGGGCTGTTCACCGGCGGTCTGGGGGTGCACCACGGCGGGATGCGGTTGGGGGCCACCGTGGTTCCCCTGTCGGGTGGCATGACGGAGCGGCAGGTTCGGCTCATCGCCGACCTGGGGCCCGATGTGCTGTGCTGCACGCCGTCCTACGCGATCCACCTCGGGGAGGCCCTGCGGGACTCGGGGACGACGTCGCCGTTCCGGGTGGGGGTCTTCGGGGCCGAGCCGTGGACCGGGGGGATGCGCCGGCAGATCGAGGAGCTGCTCGGCATCAGGGCGTTGGACGTCTACGGGTTGTCCGAGGTCATCGGGCCCGGGGTGGCGTGCGAGTCGCTGGACTCCGACGGAATGCTGAACGTCGCCGAGGACCACTTCTTCGTGGAGGCGGTCGACGGGGACGGGCGGCCGGTGCCGGACGGCACGCCGGGTGAGCTGGTGTTCACCACGTTGACCAAGACGGGGATGCCGCTGCTGCGCTACCGCACCGGCGACGTCGCCGCCCTCGCCCCGCCCGTGCCCGGTGGTCCGCGCACCCTCAGGCGCATGAGCAAGCTGCTGGGCCGGCGGGACGACATGCTGGTGGTGCGCGGCGTCAACGTGTTCCCCACCGAGGTCGAGGCGGTGGTCCTCGGGGACGCCCGGGTCGGGCCGCACTACCTGGTGGTCGAGGACCGCCGGGACGCCGGGCGGCCCGAGCTGCACGTGGTGGTCGAGAGCGCGCACGACGTGGTCGCCGACCTCACCGCCGCGCTCCGGGAACGCCTGGGGATCACGTGCCGCGTCGCCGTCGTCCCCGCGGGCGCGGTGCCGCGCGCGGAGACCGGCAAGGCCCGGCGGCTGGTCCGGTGGGACGGGGGACCGCCGCCGGTCGCCGGGCTCACCGGACCAGGTCGGTGAGCCAGTTCTCGTTGCCGAAGTCGATGACCTGGCCGTCCTTCATCACCGTCGGCGTGCCCTTGAACTGCCCGCCCGCGCGCAGCTCGTCGAGCCCGGCCTGGGCCTCGGCCTCGTGGGCGCCGCTCTCCACGCACTGCTTGAACCCGTCACCGGTGATGCCGAGGTCCGTGCCGAGCTTCACCAGTTCCTCCTTGGTGTAGCCGGGCCCGCCCTCCTCGGGCTGCTGGGCGAACAGCGTCTCGTGGTACTCCCAGAACTCGCCCTGGTCGGCCGCGCACAGCGCCGCGTTCGACGAGTCGCGCGAGTAGCCCTCGGGGTCGGAGTAGCGGATGAGGAACGGCAGCGCGTGGTAGCGGACGCGGAGGTTGCCCGCCTCGATCTCGCTCTTCATCCGCTCGCCGTAGACCTCCTTGAAGTTGCGGCACGCCGGGCAGAGGAAGTCCTCGTACAGGTCGATCGTGGCCTTGGCGCCGGGCTCGCCGACGACCACCACGGCGCCCTCGCGCGCGACCGGGGCGGAGATGTCCGCGATGCCGGCGGGCGGGGTCAGGGCCTGGTCGTCCTTGCTCCGGGCGGTCCAGACGACGCCGCCGATGACGACCAGCGCCAGCACGACCACGACGACCACGCCGAGGACGACCTTGTTGCGGTCGCCGCCGGAGCGCGCCGCCGTCACGGCGCGAGTCGCCTGCTGCGCCTGCTGCTTCTTCTTCCGAGCGTTGCGCTCCGCGCCACCCACCTGAATTCGCCCGTCCTTCCCCCGGTCGGCTGCGTCCGCAGGTTACCGAGGGATGCTGAGCGGAACCTGAGCGATCACGCCTCCGGCTGACGCGGGCGCCCGGCGAGGCGCTCGCCGGTGGGCACCTCGGGCCCCTCGTCGAGGCACCCGGACTCGCCGGCCACCGTCGCCGCGACGTGCGTCTGCGCCTTCTTCGGCAGGGTCTCGGGCGCGGCGAACCAGAACCCCAGCGACAGGGCGAGCATCGCACCCGTCAGGGTGAACGCGGCCTGGTAGGAGAAGGCGTCGACGAGCACGCCGGCGAGCAGCGGGCCGACGATCGCGCCGAGGTCGGCGGCCATCTGGAACCCGGCCAGCACCGGTCCGCCCTTGGCCTTCTCGCCGATGACGTCGGCCACCACGGCGTTCTGCGGCGGGTTGAGCAGCCCCGCGCCCGCGCCCGCGACCAGCGAGGCGACCATGAACATCGGCACGGTGGAGCTCAGGCCCAGCGCGGTGGTGCCGAGCGCGGACACCACGAGCCCGGCGATGGCCACCGGTTTGCGCCCGACGCCGTCGGCCAGTCGGCCGGACACCATGAGCGTGGCGGCGTTGCCCGCGGCGAACACCGACAGGGAGATGCCGGCCACGGCGGGCGTGCTGCGCAGCGCCTCCACCACGAACAGCGGCACCAGCGACATCCGCACGCCGAACACCGCCCAGCCGTTGGTGAAGCCGGAGGCCAGCGTGGCCCGGTAGGCGGGCAGCCGCACGGCCGCGCGCACGGTCAGCGTCTCCTGCTTGACCGAGTTGTCCAGTGCGGCGAGCGTGGAGCGGCGCAGGAACCACCAGACCACGAAGGCCGCGACCACCAGCGCGAACGAGTAGGCGACGAACGGGGCCTCGATCGAGATCTCGACCAGGGCCGCGCCGAGGATCGGACCGCCGATGTTGCCGAGCAGGAAGCCGGTGGCCCACAGCCCGGACGCCCGGCCGCGCATGGGCGGCGGCGTGATCCGGATCAGCAGGCCGACCGCGGCGACGGTGAACATGGTGGAGCCGATGCCCGCGAGGGAGCGGAACGCCAGCAGCTGCCAGTACGAGCCGACGAAGCCGCAGGCGCCGGTGCCGAAGGCCACGATGAGGATGCCGGTGATGTAGACGCGGGGCTCGCCGAAGCGGTCGACCAACCGGCCGCTCAGCGGCGCGAAGACGAGCCTGACCAGGGCGAACGCGCTGATGACGGCGGACACGGCGAACGTGCCGACGTCGAAGCTCTTGGCGAAGGCGGGCAGGACCGGGGCCACGATGCCGAACCCGAGGGCGATGATGAAGCTCGCCGCCACGAGCACCCACACCTCGCTCGGCAGCCGGAGCTCCACCTCGTTGCCGTTGCCCCGCACAGCGCCCCCTCCGGTTGCCTCGGCCCGCCCGAGGACATCATCCTTTAGCCCTGCTAAGGATATGCGCTGCATCAACTAAATACTCAATCGAGATGCTCAATCGAGGAGTTCGTCCACCCTGCGTGCATAGGCGGTCACCGGGTAGCCGACCTCGAACCCGCACGCCTCCGCGAACCGCTCCCCCGCGCCGCCCTCGGCCACGTGGGCGGCCACCAGCAGCGCGCCCGCGTCCCGCAGCGCCGCCACCGCGGTCGCGACCAGCGCGCCGCCGAGCCCGCGCCGACGCCGGGCGGGCCGCACCACCACGTGCTCGACCAGACCGACGCCGCGCTCGCCGAACCCGGAGGCGAACCCGCCGAGCCGGTCGCCGTCGTCGACCACCGCGAACGCGCACCGCGGGTCGTCCAGCCGCTGCCCGAGGTGGCGCAGCAGCCGCGGCCCGTCCACGCCCAGGTCGTCGGCCAGCAGCTCGGTGATGCCGGGCAGGTCCGCGTCCCGCGCGGGCCGCACCGAGGGCGACCGGACCGCCGGACCCCGGTGCACCACGGCCAGCGCCTCCTCCACCGCGTGCCACCCGGTGTCGTCGGCAATGCCCTCGATCTCGGCGACCGTGGTCGGGGACGCGTAGAGCACCGCCTCGGCCCGACCCACGTCGGCGAAGGTCTGCTCCAACCGCATCAGCGTGCCCGCGACCTCGGCCGACGAGCCGTAGACCGCGCACGCGTGGTTGCCGCCGGGCAGCGGGTCGTCCCGGTTCACCACGACCTGGGCCGCGCCCACGCGGCCGACCCTGCCGTACCGGACCGCGCCGGAGGCGAGCCGGGCCGCCTCCACCAGCCCGGCCAGCTCGCGGGCCCGGTACGGGTCCAGCAGCTCCGGGTCGTCGGGGTCGCGCAGCGGGTCAACCACGCATCCCCCGCCCCTTCCACCGGGCGGTGCCGCGCAGCGCGTGCCACGCGGCCTCCAGCGACAGCGCGCCGAACACCACCGGGGCCACCGGCCCGAGCACCGCCGCGGCCCGCGGTTGCCGGGTGCGGCGCAGGAAGACCCACAGCGCCGCCGACTGCGCCAGGCACGCCACCAGGCCCGGCCGGGACCCGCGCAGCGCCGCGACCAGCGGCACCGCCCCGTACGCGACGTGCGCGACGCCGGCGGTGACCAGCCCGAGGAACGCGCCGGCCGGGCCCTTCGAGTACAGGTCGGTGCCCGCGACCATGCTCTTGCGCATCGACGCCCACGCGTCGCCGAACGCGTCCAGGCCCGAGGTGGTCAGCGAGTCCGACCCGTCCGCGTACCGGGTGCGCCCGCCGGAGTCGCGGACCAGGGTGGCGAAGCCCACGTCGTCCGCGCGGGACCCGGCGATCGCGGCCCAGCCGCCCGCCCGCTCGCAGGTCTCGCGCCGCACCAGGATGCAGTGGCCCACGGCCAGGGCCATGCCGCGCCGCCCGTCGACCGTGGTCGTCTCGAACAGCAGCTGGTTGGTGGGCGGCAGCAGCAGCCACCAGCCGGGGCCGGGCCGGGTGCCGCGGCCGGAGGTGGACACCAGGTCGACGTCCCAGCGGCGGGCGCCCGCGAGCAGCCGGCCGACCAGGTCGGGGGCCGCCTCGGTGTCGGCGTCCACGTACAGCAGCCAGTCCGAGTCCACGCCGGCGCTGCCCACGTGCAGCGCGTGCACCTTGCCCGCCCAGCCGGACGGCGGACCGGAGCCGGTGACCAGCCGCACCCGCGGGTCCTCGGCCGCGTGCCGCCGCACGACCTCGGCGGTGCGGTCGGTCGAGGCGTCGTCGACCACCACGATCCGCAGGTCCGGGTGGTCCTGCGCGCGCAGCCCGGTGAGGCAGCGGTCGATGGTCCGCTCCTCGTCCCGGGCGGGCACGACGACCGTCACCGAACCGTCGTGGACCCCCTGCCCCGGCAGGCGCTCGACCTCCCGCCACACCTTCACCGTGATCGCCGTGCGCGCCACGACCAGCGCGGCGCCGAGGACGCCCCATTTCCCCATGGGTCCACAATGGCACAGCCGCCGGGGCGATACTCGTCGCCGTGGAACTGCCCGACCTGCCCATCCGCCCGCTGCTCGGCGACATCGCCGGCGCGCTGGCCGCGCACGGCTCGCTGGTGCTGGTCGCGCCGCCCGGCACGGGCAAGACGACGCTGGTGCCGCTCGCGCTGGAGGGCCGCGTCGTGGTCGCCGAACCCCGCCGGCTGGCCGCCCGCGCCGCCGCCGCGCGGATGGCAAGCCTGCTGGGCGAGCCGGTCGGGCGGACCGTCGGCTACTCGGTGCGCGGCGACCGCCGGACCTCCCGGGACACCCGCGTCGAGGTGGTGACCTCGGGCCTGCTGGTGCGGCGGCTCCAGCACGACCCGGAGCTGGCGGGCGTGGGCACCGTGCTGCTGGACGAGTGCCACGAGCGGCACCTGGACGCGGACCTGCTGCTGGCGCTGCTGCTCGACGCGCGGGCCGGGCTGCGACCGGACCTGAGGCTGCTGGCCACCTCCGCCACGGTCGCCGCCGACCGGCTCGCGCGGCTGCTGGGCGACGCGCCCGTGCTGCGGGTGGAGGCGCGCGCGTTCCCGGTGGAGGTGAGCCACGAGCCGCCCGCGCGCGGTGAGCGCGTCGAGGCGGCCGTGGCCCGCGCGACCCGCCGGGCCCTGTCCGAAGTGGACGGTGACGTGCTGGCGTTCCTGCCCGGCGTGGCGGAGATCCGGCGGTGCGCGGCGCTGCTGGGCGACGACGTGGACGTGCTCCCGCTGCACGGCAGGCTGGCCGCGTCCGCCCAGGACGCGGCGCTGCGCCCCGGCGGTCGCCGCCGCGTGGTGCTGGCCACCGCGATCGCCGAGTCGAGCCTGACCGTGCCGGGGGTGCGCGCGGTGGTGGACTCGGGGCTGGCGCGGGTGCCGCGGGTGGACCACCGGCGCGGGCTGGCGGGCCTGGCCACGGTGCGGGTCAGCGCGGCCGTGGCCGACCAGCGCGCGGGCCGGGCGGGGCGCGAGGCGCCGGGTCGGGTCTACCGCTGCTGGCCCGCGCACGAGCACGGCACCCTGCCGCGCTACCCGGAGCCCGAGATCCGCACCGCCGACCTGACCCGGTTGGCGCTGGAGCTGGCGTGCTGGGGCGTGCCGGACGGCGAGGGCCTGGGCTGGTGGGACGCGCCGCCGCCGGGCGCGCTGGACGCGGGCCGGTCGGTGCTGCGGGCGCTGGGCGCGCTGGCCGGCCGGGGCGCGACGGACCGGGGCAGGCGGATGGCCGACCTGGGCCTGCACCCGCGGCTGGCGCGGGAGGTGCTCGACGGCGCGGACGCCGTGGGCGCGCGCACGGCGGCGCGGGTGGTGGCCCTGCTGGACGACGACCGCGCGTCGGCCGGGATCGAGCTGGACGTGCGCGACGCGGACCCGCGCGAGGCGCGCAGGCTGGCCGCGCTGGTCCGGGACGACGCCGGCGACCCGGGGCGCGCCGACGGCGGCGACCCGGCGCTGGTGGTGGCCCTGGCGCACCCCGAGCGGTTGGCGCGGCGGCGCGCCCCCGGCTCGCCGGTCTACCTGATGGCGGGCGGCACCGCCGTGGAGCTGCCGCCGGGCAGCCGCCTGGCCGACGCCGAGTGGCTGGCCGTGGCGGTCGCCGACCGGGAGCCCGGCCGCGCGCACGGGCGGGTCCGGCTGGCCGCCCGCGCCGACGAGGAGCTGGCCCTGGCCGCCGCGCCCGCGCTGGTCGTCGAGGAGGACGACGTGCGGTGGGACGGCGACGTGGTGGCCAACCGGGTGCGCAGGCTGGGCGCGATCCCGCTGTCGAGCAGGCCGTTGCGCGACCCGGACGCGGTGCGGCGGGCGTTGCGCGAGGGCCTGCGCGCCGAGGGCGTCGGCCTGCTGCGCTGGGACGCGGACGGCGTGCGCACGCGCGAGCGGATGGAGTTCCTGCACCGGGTGCTGGGCGACCCGTGGCCGGGGGTGGACGACGAGGCGCTGCTGGAGGTCGTGGACCTCGGCGACGCGCGCCGGAAGGCGGACCTCCAGCGGATCAGCGGCGAGCAGGTGGTGCGGCGACTGCTGCCGTGGCCCGCGGCGGCGCGCTTCGACGAGCTGGCGCCCGACCGGCTGGAGGTGCCGTCCGGCTCGCGCGTCCGGGTCGACTACTCGGGACCCGAGCCGGTGCTGCCGGTGAAGGTGCAGGAGGTGTTCGGCTGGACCGACACGCCGCGCCTGGCCGGCGGCCGGGTGCCGGTGGTGCTGCACCTGCTGTCCCCCGCCGGGCGGCCGACCGCGGTGACCGGCGACCTGGCGTCGTTCTGGCGGACCGGGTACCCGCGGGTCCGGGCCGAGCTGCGCGGCCGGTACCCGAAGCACCGGTGGCCGGAGGACCCGATGACCGCCGCGCCCGCCCGCCGCTGACCACCCGTCGCCAACCACCCCTTGACGCCGGCCGTCAAGTACTTGACGATAGCCGTCAAGGAGGTGGGCCGTGCTCGCGGAGCAGATCGCCACGATCATTCGAATCCGGCTGCTGGACCCGCTGGAGATCCTCTTCGACGACGTCGGCGACCTGCCCGACCGCGTCGGGGCGCTGGCCGAGCGGACGGCCGAGACCCTGCTGGGCGACGACGAGGCGGCCGCCCGGCACGCCATCGCGCGGCTCGTCGGCGCGCTCTACCCCGGTGACGCGCCGTTCGACCCGCCCGCCGACTGGTGGCGGACCCCGCTCGGGCAGGTCGTCGCCCGGCGGATGGGTCACCCGGCGGTGCGGGCGGTCTCCTACTCGGTGGCCGGCGCGATGCTCGGCGTCACCAAGCAGGGCGTCCACGACCTGGTGCGGCGCGGCAAGTTGGCCCGGGACCCGGAGGGCGGCGGCGTGACCGTCGACTCGGTGAGGGCGAGGTTGAACGGATGAGGCCCGACGGATGAGGGTGGCCCGATGAGGGTGTTGGCACTGCACGGCGCGGGCGGGTCGCCCGCGGACTGGGCGCCGGTCGTCGAGGCGATGGCGGGCGGGCACGAGGTCGTGCCCCTGGAGCTGCGCGGCCCGTGGGACTGGGAGTCGGTGCTCGACCGGATCGAACCGCGCGCCACCGACAACCCGGCCGTGGTCGGCATGTCGCTGGGCGGCATGGTCGCCGCGCTGTGGGGGCGGCGGCACCCCGGGTGCCCGGCGGTGGTCGACATCGACGGGCACGGCGTGCCGACGCAGGCCCGGCGGTACCTCGACCCGGCGCCGCCGGCGGAGATCGACGCGCTGCGCGAGGCGTTCCGCGCCCACGGGGAGCCTGAGCTCCAGGAGGCTCTGGAGGAGCTGGACTGCTTCGAGGTGTTGCGCGAGGTCCGCTGCCCCGTGCTGCCGGCCGTGGCGACGCGGCCGATGGCCGGTCAGGCGCTGTTCGAGCCCTACCGGCGGGGGCTGGAGCGCGATCTCGCCACGCTGCCGGACCACGTCGAGGTGGTGCGCCTGGACGCCACGCACGCGGTCGCGTTCGAGCAGCCGCGGCTGGTGGCCGACGTGATCGAGAGGTACCTCGACGACCGCCGGCCCGGCCTCCCCCTGCCGTGAGGGACCTCCGCCGCCGCGGCGCACCGGCCCCCACCACCGGCCGCGGGTGACCGACGGCGGCCGTGGTCGGCGGCACGGGCCCCGACCACGGCCCCCGGGGTCAGAGCACCGAGCGCACCACACCGCCCTCGGCCCGCACCGCCGCGCCGTTGGTGATGGCGGCCAGCGGGCTGGCCAGGTAGAGCACCAGGTTGGCGACCTCGTCGGGCGTGGCGAACCGCTGGATCAGCGAGGTCGGCCGGTTCTCCTGGAAGAACCGGGCTTCGAGCTGGTCGCGGCCCAGCCCGGTCTGCGCGGAGGCGCCGTCCAGCATCCCCGCGACCCCCTCGGTGAGGGTGGGGCCGGGCAGCACCGTGTTGACCGTGACCGCGGTGCCCTTGGTCAGCTCCGCCAGCCCGCGCGCCAGCGCCAGCGTCGCGGTCTTGGTCACCGAGTAGTGCAGCATCTGCACGGCCATGTCCACGGCGGCGTCGCTGCTGATGAAGACGATCCGGCCCCGGTTGCGGGAGATCATCCGGTCCAGGTGGTGCCGCGACAGCCGCACCCCGCTCAGGACGTTGGTCTGGAAGTACCGCAGCCACTCCTCGTCGGAGATCTCCGGGAACGGCCGCAGCTCGAACGAGGACACGTTGTTGACCAGCACGTCGACGTCGGGCGCGGCCGCGATGACGACGTCGGAGCCCTCGGCCGTGCCGACGTCCGCGACGACCTCGACCACGTCGGCCCCCGGCACGGCGGCCGCCAGCCGCTTGCCGGCCTGGGCGAGCCGCTCGCCGTCACGGCCGTTGAGGACGACCTTGGCGCCCTCCCTGGCGAAGCCCTCGGCGATCGCGTACCCGATGCCCGCCGAGGATCCCGTGACCAACGCGGTCCTGCCCTGCAACTGAAGGTCCACTTGCACCTCTCCCGGTGAATCCGCTGGAACCCCGGACCCTAGGGCGGCCGCGACCGGCGCCGGGGCGGGTGCGGAAAAAGACCCGGCAGGCGGGTTCGGGGCCGCGCAACGCCCGTCCTCACCCGGCCCGCTCCGGCCTCGTCCGGAGCCTCCGCGCCACGCGGAGCGCGTTGCGCAGCGTGTTCTGCTGGGCGGGGTGCACGGCGGCGAACACCGCCACCGCCTTGCGCCTGCCCAGCCACGTCGACTCGGGGGCGAGCAGGTTCGCCAGCACCAGCAGGCGGTCGGCGGACGCCGGTTTCAGCCACGCCTCGTCGGCCAGGGTCTCCAGGCAGGCCAGTGCCGGGTCGCGGGTCTCCGGGTCCATCAACGCCCGGCCCGCCAGCACCGCCAACCGGTCCGCGTGGGTCACGACCAGCTCCTCCGCCAGGTCGTGGGGGTAGTAGCCGGTGGCCCACATCGCGACCGCCAGGCCCACCTTGGCGACGCGGCGGTTCGTCGTCCACGCGGTCACCACGTCCAGCACCCGCGTGCGGTGCTCCTCGACCCTGAGCAGTTGGAGGACCGCCGCCACCACCGCGTTGCGCGGGGTCCACTTGTCGGACCGGGCGATGATCTCCAGGCGGCGCAGGCAGTCGTCCAACGGCCGGGTCGACGCCTGCCCGAGGCTGAACCACACCACCGTCGCCTGCTGGTAGGCGGTGCCCCGCGACCACGACTCGACGGTGTTCTCGGCGAGTTCGCCGTACCGCTCCTCCAGGCGCGCCACGACCGCCGCCGCGAGCTGCTGGTGGTCGGCGGCCTGCTTGCGGGCCAGGTCTTCGACCAGCCTCAGCGGGTCGTGGGCGGGGATCTCGGTGACGATCGTGACCACTGCCCGCAGCACCGGCTCGTGAAAGCGCCGGATCATCGCGCGGGCGCGCATCCACCCCCACAACACCTCCTGCGCCAAGGGGTACTCGCGCCACAGCCTGCGCAGCACCGCGCCGGCCCACCCCTGGCGGGTGAAGTGGACCGTCTCCTCCCGCAGCCGCGGGTGCACCGGGTGGGCGCGGACCGCGGTGGCCGCGCCCACCGCGTCCAGCAGCTGCCCCTTCGAGGTGGCGAAGCAGGGGTTGCGCCGGAACCCGTCCTCCCCGACCTGCGCCCGGCGCAGGGCGTCGTCCAGCAGCAGCGCCTGGGCCATCACCTCGTCGTAGGGCTGGTTCTCCAGCAGGGCGACCGCGAACGACAGCGCGAGCTGGAGGTCCGACTGCTTCGCCAGGTGGCGCTCCACGGCGTGCTCGACGTCCTCGCGCAGTTCGCGCAGCGCCTCCTCGCACCCGAGCTGCCCCCGGGCGACCCGGACCGCGAGCCGCGCCGCGCGGACCGCCTTCTCCGGGGCGGCGTCGACCTCCAGCGCGAACTCGCCTTCGAGCGTGGCCACCGCGCGGTCGAGGTCCTCCCGGCACAGCCGGTCGAGTTCGGCCCTCGCCACGCCCGCGGCCGGCGGCGGGGTCAACCGCACGACGTGCTCCCGCGCGCCCCCCGGCACCTGGTCGGGTGTGTCGAGGACGATCACCAGGTGGCAGGCCGCGGCCCGCACCAGCCGGGACACCCGCTCGAACTCGGCGCGGTCGAACCGGTCCCCCGCAGCTCCGCGCACGTCCCAGATGTACCCGGTGCCGGTCTCCAGGCCGGCGAAAGTGCCCAGCGCGCGCACCGGGTTGGCCTCCACGACCTCGTCCGCGCCGATGTCGACCAGGAGCCGGCGCGCCGTGTAGGACCGGCCGGTGCCCGGACCCGCCAGCACGACGACACCGTGCTCGCGGAGGACGCGCCGCGCCGAGGCGTAGCGGTCGGTCGGTTCGAAGTGGCGCCGGACGTCGTCCAGCTCTGCCTCCGTCGCCCGCAGCACGACCAGCTCCTGCTCCGCGGTGACGCCGAAGTGGACACCCCCGGTGACGACGCCGGCCTGCACCCCCTGGAAGGCGCCGCCCGAGGCGTGGTTGTGGGTGGGGATCAGCCGCAGGTCGTCAGGGACCTCGTCCTCGTCGCTCACCGGCCCCATCCTGGCCGGCCACGGCCCCGCCTTCTCCCGCGAACTGCGGACAGGGGGCGGAACGCCGACCGAGAAGCAGCGCGACCCCTCCCCGGTGGGGAGGGGCCGCGGTGGTGGAGGTGCCGGGAATCGAACCCGGGTCCTCTGCCGGCTCATCAAGGCTTCTCCGTGCGCAGTCCGCTATGCCTCTACTCGACCCCGACGATCACGCGGACAAGTCGTCGTGACGGGCCCAGCCACTGTGGGTGTCCCAACCGTCCCCCGTGGCCGGGGACGGCGGTGAGCCTCCTAGCTGATGCCGGCGACCGGAGCGGAGGCACCTCCGGGCCGACAGCGTTGCTCCTAGCCTCAGGCGGCGAGGGCGAACGCGCGCTTGTCGTTAGACTCGGCGCTTATTGGTTTGCGATGACGCTTGCGGTGGTCTCTCGCCTGCACCGGCACGCTTCCCTTGAATCAACGTACAAAGTCGAAACCGTTCACCCCCTGGTCGTGGGTCCTGCTCCACCCATCATAACGCCCCGCCACCCCCCGTTCATCCCGAATAACGCCCACGAGGGGGTAGGGCTGTCCCCACCTGCTGTTCTCCGGCGCACCTGATGGCCCGACGTCACCCGGACCGGCGATGCTGGTCGGGTACATCGGCGGTGTGAGGTGGGGATCATGACGACGCGGACCGGCCCTGACGTGTTCCGGGCCAGCGGGTACCTCCTGCTCAACCTGGTGACCGGCCTCTTCTGGTTCTGCCTGCTGGTCCCGCTGGCCGCGGTGAGCGTCGGCACGGCGTTCGTCTGGGTCGGCCTGCCGCTGGGCGTGCTGACCCTGGTCCTGGCGCGCGGGGCGGCCGCCGGCGAGCGGGCGCTGGTCCGCGCGGCGCTGGGCGTCGACATCCCCGACCCGCACCGCCGGCTGCCCGCCACCGGCCTCGCCGACCGCGCCAAGACCGTCGTCAAGGACCCGGCGACCTGGCGCGACCTCGGCTACTGGCTGCTCATGCTGCCGCTGGGCGTGATCGAGTTCTCGCTCGTGCTGGCCCTGTGGACGACGGTCGCGGCCACCGCGCTCCTGCCCTTCTACCAGCACTGGCTCAGCGCCACGTGGGAGGTGCTGCTGCCCTGGGGCGACGTCTGGGCGATCGACACGTTCGCCAAGGCCATCCCGGTGAGCGTGCTCGGCGTGCTGCTCGCCCTGGTCGCCGCCCGGCTGGTCAAGGGCCTGGCCAGGGGGCACGCGGCGCTGGCGAAGGCGCTGCTCGGCCCCTCGCGCACGAGCCTGCTGTCCGCCGAGACCGAGCGGCTGTCGGCCAGCCGCGCGCGGGGCGTGGAGGCGGCCGAGGCCGAGCGCCGGCGCATCGAGCGCGACCTGCACGACGGCGCGCAGCAGCGCCTGGTGGCGGTGGCCATGGGCCTGGGCCGGGCGCGCGGCAAGCTCGACACCGACCCCGAGTCGGCCCGCGCGCTGATCGCCGAGGCGCACGCCGACGCCAAGCTGGCCATCTCGGAGCTGCGCGACCTGGCCCGCGGCATCTACCCGTCGGTGCTGGGCGACCGGGGCCTGGACGCGGCGCTGTCGTCGCTGGCCGCCCGGTGCCCCGTCCCGGTGACGGTGGTGGTGGACGTCGACCCGCGCCCGCCGACGGCGGTGGAGAGCACCGCCTACTTCACCGTCGCCGAGGCGCTGACCAACCTCGCCAAGCACTCCGGGGCGACCGCCGCGCACGTCGGCGTGACCCGCACGGAGGACTCCGTGGTCGTGGAGGTCGTCGACGACGGGCGCGGCGGCGCGCAGGCCCGCCCGGGGGGTGGGCTCGCGGGCCTGGCGGACCGGGCTGCGACGATCGACGGCGTGGTGGTCGTGCTGAGCCCCGTCGGTGGGCCGACCGTGATCAGGGCGGAGTTGCCGTGCGCGTGGTGATCGCCGAGGACTCGGTGCTGCTCAGGGTGGGCGTGCAGCGCCTGCTGGCCGACGAGGGCATCGAGACCGTCGCGGCCGTGGAGGACGGCGACGCGCTGCTGGCCGCGGTCGAGGAGCACCGGCCCGACCTGGCCCTGGTGGACGTGCGGATGCCGCCGACGTTCACCGACGAGGGCCTGCGGGCGGCGATCGAGGCGCGCAAGCGGGTGCCGGACCTGCCGGTGCTGGTGCTCTCGCAGTACGTGGAGGAGCGGTACGCCGTCGAGCTGCTGGCCGGCGGCTCGACCGGCGTCGGCTACCTGCTCAAGGAGCGGGTGGCGGACGTGGCCGAGTTCGTGGCCGCGGTGCGCCGGGTCGCCGAGGGCGGCACCAGCATCGACCACGAGGTCATGATGCAGCTGATGGTGCGGGCCAGGCGCAACCCGGTCGACGCGCTCACCCAGCGCGAGCGCGAGGTGCTGGGCCTGATGGCGCAGGGCCTGTCCAACGGCGCCATCGCGGCGTCGCTGGTCGTGTCGGACGGCGCGGTCGAGAAGCACGTGGGCAACATCTTCGCCAAGCTCGGCCTGGAGCCGAGCACCTCCGAGCACCGCCGCGTGCGGGCCGTGCTCGCCTTCCTCAACCTGGCGTAGCCGGCGGACGTCCCCGCCCGCCGGCCGCCGTGCTCAGTACCGGCCCTTCAACGCCCGCCCGTGCGCCCGCTGGATCTCCCGCTGGGCGTCCCGCTTGGCCAGGTCCTGGCGCTTGTCGTAGGACTTCTTGCCGCGCGCGAGCGCCAGCTCGACCTTGACGTACCCGTCCTTGAAGTACATCTGGAGCGGGATCAGCGAGAGCCCGCCCTCCTTGGTCTTGCCGATCAGCCGCTCGATCTCGTTGCGGTGCATCAGCAGCTTGCGCTTGCGGCGCACCTCGTGGTTGGTCCAGGTGCCCGCCACGTACTCGGGGATGTGCAGCGCGTGCAGCCAGATCTCGCCGTCGTCGACCTGGGCGAAGGCGTCCACGAGGGACGCCCGGCCCATGCGGAGGCTCTTCACCTCGGTGCCCACCAGCACGAGGCCCGCTTCGTAGGTGTCGAGGATGGTGTAGTCGTGCCGAGCCTTGCGGTTCGACGCGATCACCTTCTGACCGCGCTCCTTGACCATGACCGCAACCTTACGTGACCGCGCCGGCGATTAAAGGCGCACGTAGAGACGCAGCGTGACGTAGCCGGTGAGCGCCGAGATCAGGATCGCCACCCCCACCAGGACGGGTGCCAGGACCAGGATCTCGACCATGCTCACCTCCGGGATGATGTTGGACGAGAACAGCTCGCCCAGCACCCGGTTGAGCAGGAACACCTTGGTCACCACCAGCAGGCCGATCGCGGCTATCGCGCCGATCACACCGGCGACCACCGCCTCGATGAGGAACGGCAGCTGCGTGTACCAGCGGGTCGCGCCCACCAGCCGCATGATGCCGACCTCCGTGCGCCGGGTGAACGCCGAGACCTGGATGGTGTTCGAGATCAGCAGCAGCGCCGCGGCGGCCTGGAGCAGCGCCAGCGCCAGCGCCGCGTCGCGCACGCCGTTGAGGAAGCCGAACAGCCGGTCGAGGTCCTGGCTCTGGTCGTCGACGTTCTTCACGCCGGCCTTGCCGTTGAACTCCTGCACGATCACGTCCGACCGCTCGGGGTCCTCCAGCTTGACCCTGAACATGGCCGGGATGGCCTCCGGGCGGGCCAGCTTCACCAGCTCCGGCTGGGCCTCGAAGATCTTCTGGAACCGCTCGTAGCCCTTCTCGCGGTTCTCGAAGACGACGGTGTCGACCCCCGACATGGTCTCCAGGTCCGTGCGCAGGCCCCGGCACGGCTCCTGGGTGCAGTCCTTGTCGTTCGCGCTGATGTCGTTGGTCAGCATGACGGCCACTTCGAGCTGGCCCAGGTAGTCGTCCTGCATCTTGCCGACCATGTTGACGACCAGCAGGCCGACGCCGAACAGGAAGAGCGAGATCGCGGTCGTCAGCACCATCGCGATCGTCATCGTGACGTTCCGGCGAAGGCCGGTCACGACCTCGCTGAACACGAAGCTGGTACGCATCGGGGGAGCGTTCCTCAGGGTCGGGGGTCAGAGGGGGTGTTCAGCGGCCCACGCCGTACACGCCCCGCGCGTCGTCGCGGATGATGCGGCCGTTGTCGAGCTCGACCACGCGGCGGCGCATGGAGTCGACGATCGAGTGGTCGTGGGTGGCCATCATGACCGTGGTGCCGGTGCGGTTGATCCGCTCCAGCAGCAGCATGATGTCCTGGCTGGTGTCGGGGTCCAGGTTCCCGGTGGGCTCGTCGGCGAGCAGCACCAGGGGCCGGTTGACGAACGCGCGGGCGATGGCGACCCGCTGCTGCTCGCCGCCGGAGAGCTCGTGCGGCATCCGGTCGGCCTTGCCGTCCAGGCCGACCAGCTGGAGCACCTCGGGCACCACCTTCACGATGGTGTTGCGCGGCTTGCCGATGACCTCCAGCGCGAACGCGACGTTCTCCGCGACGGTCTTGGCGGTCAGCAGCCGGAAGTCCTGGAAGACGCACCCGATCGACTGGCGCAGGCGGGGGACCCGGCGCCGGGACATCTTGGCGACGTCGAAGTTGGACACGTACACGCGGCCCTTGCTGGGCACCTCTTCGCGCAGCAGCAGGCGCAGGAACGTGGACTTGCCGGACCCGGACGGCCCGATGAGGAACACGAACTCACCCTTGGCGATCTCGACGGAGACGTTGTCGAGCGCGGGGCGCGAGGAGGTCTTGTAGACCTTGGACACGTGTTCGAGGCGAATCACGAGGCGCGAGTCTACTCACCACGGCCGTAAAGCCCCCGTCTCGCCCATTTGCAGCACAGCCGGACGGGGGCTTGACCGATCAGGACTGCTGCTGCTTGCGCCAGCGGATGCCGGCCTCCAGGAACTGGTCGATCTCGCCGTCGAGCACGGCGGAGGGGTTGCCCACCTCGTGCTCGGTGCGCAGGTCCTTCACCATCTGGTACGGGTGCAGCACGTAGGAGCGCATCTGGTTGCCCCAGCTGGACCCGGTGTCCTTGAGCGCGTCCATCTTCGCCTGCGCCTCCTGGCGCTGCCGCTCCAGCAGCTTCGCCTGGAGGACGGCCATGGCGGTGGCCTTGTTCTGGAGCTGCGACCGCTCGTTCTGGCAGGAGACGACGATGCCGGTCGGCAGGTGGGTGATGCGGACCGCCGAGTCGGTGGTGTTCACGCCCTGGCCGCCGGGGCCGGACGACCGGTAGACGTCGACCCGCAGCTCCTTCTCGTCGATGTCGACGTGGTCGGACTGCTCGACCACGGGCACCACCTCGACGCCCGCGAACGAGGTCTGCCGGCGGCCCTGGTTGTCGAACGGCGAGATGCGCACGAGGCGGTGGGTGCCCTGCTCGACGCTCAGCGTGCCGTAGGCGTAGGGGGCGGTGACCCGGAACGTGGCGGACTTGATGCCCGCCTCCTCCGCGTAGGAGGTGTCGAACACGTCCACGCCGTAGCCGTGGCGCTCGGCCCACCGCGAGTACATCCGCAGCAGCATCTCGGCGAAGTCCGCCGCGTCCACGCCGCCCGCCTCGGCGCGGATGGTGACCAGCGCGTTGCGCTCGTCGTACTCGCCGGACAGCAGGGTGCGGACCTCCAGCGACGAGATCTCGTCGCGGAGCTTCGCGCGCTCGGTGTCGGCCTCGGCGAGGCTGCCCGCGTCGCCCTCGTCCTCGGCCAGCTCGTAGAGCACGCCGACGTCGTCCAGGCGGTCGCGCAGCCCGGTGATCCGCCGCAGCTCGCCCTGCTTGTGCGAGAGCTGGCTGGTGACGCGCTGGGCCGCCTCCTGGTCGTCCCACAGGTCGGGGCGGGCCGCGGCCTCCTCCAGCCCGGCGACCTGCGCGCGCAGCGAATCGAGGTCCATCACCGCCTCGATGCTCGCGAGCGTGGCGGAGAGGTCCTTGATGTCTGCTTCGACGTCGGGGTTCACGGCAGAAGATTACGCCAGTACCGGTCGCGGAGCGCGACCGGTTGGCGCGCCTCAGCCGTGCGGGATGGCGTCGAGCAGCTTGAGCACGGCCTTGGCGTGGGCCAGGCCGAACTCGGCCACCGCCTTGGCGTAGGCGTCCTCGGCGGTCTTGACGGCGGTCCGGGCGGCGTCCTGCTCGGCGCCGTAGGTGGCGCGCGCCGAGTCGATCAGGCCCTGCCGCTGCTTGGGCGTCAGCGAGCCCGCGTGCACCAGCCGCAGGATCAGGGGGCTGCGAAGGTGGTCCGGGCCCGGCTCGGAGAGCAGCCAGTTCTTGAACGCCTTCTTGCCCGCCGCCGTGAGGACGTACTGCTGGCTGGAGCGCGGTCCCTGCTTGCCGAGGCGCAGCAGGCCGGCGTCCGCCAGCGCGGGCAACTCGCGGTAGACCTGGCTGCGGGTGACGCTGAAGAACGCTCCGAAGCGCTCCCCTGCCTCAGCCACCAGCTGGCCACCGGTCTTGGGTCCGTCGTGCAGCAGCCCGAGCAGGGCGGCCGCGGTCGCATTCAGGTCCGACACACCACCAACCGTGCCACGCCGTGCGGCCGGTGTCCACAATGGTCAGCCGTTCCGTCCATTGTGGCTGATCACGGGCTAGCGGAGTTGGGCCAAGCGGAGCAACGGGAAGCTCCGCTCCGTAACCGGCGCCCCGTCCCCCACCACGCGTTCAGCCCCTTGACCAAAAATATCCACCCGAGCCGGAATCCCTTGCCCCCCAGTGGAACCGCACTATTGCGTTCACCCTAACGGCAGCGCCGGTGACGCCGCGCAGCCACAACCCGCCACCTCCCGAGGTCCCCGATAGCACAACTCGGTGATGTCGGCCGCCTGATCTGGCAAACACGGCCGGTGGTGAGACCATTACCACGGGTGTTCGTATTCCTGGGAGGTCAGCTGTGGGCATCAAATGGACGACGGGGACCAAGGTCGTGCGCAACGCCCGTGCGTGGGCGAGCGGCACCATCCCGGAGCAGGCGGCCAAGGACGAGTGCATGGTGTGCGGGAAGCAGATCCGCCGGCACCGCACGGTCAGCGGCGAGGGCCGGGTCTGCTCGCTGACCTGCGCGCAGTACTGGGCCGAGAACATGACCTGACAAAGCAAAAGGCCCCCTCGAAAGAGGGGGCCTTTCACACAGTAGCGGGGACAGGATTTGAACCTGCGACCTCTGGGTTATGAGCCCAGCGAGCTACCGAGCTGCTCCACCCCGCGTTGACAAGTACAACTATACACACCCGAAAACCCCCATTTCCAGGGGGGTCCCAAACCACCATTCCCGCAGCTCAACCCACATCCAGCCCCCAGGCCCGAGCCCTTCACCACCCACCCACCCCACAGTCCGGGGGGTGCAGGGGGGCGAAGCCCACCCTGCCCGGGGTCCGGGGGTCGGACCCCGGGTGTAAATGCGGAAAAGTCCCGTCTGCGCACTCCGCAGACGGGACTCATCCAACTTTGTAGCGGGGACAGGATTTGAACCTGCGACCTCTGGGTTATGAGCCCAGCGAGCTACCGAGCTGCTCCACCCCGCGTTGGTAATCATTACTCTACGCGGGAGTTGCCGCAGAAGGCAAATCGGGTGGCCCCGATGTGTCCGGGACCACCCGATCCAGTTGCTCGTTCAGCGGTTACCGCAGGTCAAGCGCTCAGCCGGTCGGCGTGGGCGACGGCTGCACCGCCGACGACGGGGCCTGCGTCGCGGCGGCGCTGGCCGACTCGAACCGCCTGGTGGCGTCGTCCAGGGCCTTGTAGGCGTTGCCCAGCGCGGCGAAGTCGCCGCTGGACTGCGCCGCCCTGATCTGCCCCAGCGCCGCCTGGATGTCCCGGACCGCCTGCTGGACGGTCGGGGACTGCCCGTCGCCGGTGTTCGGCGGCGCGGTCGGCGTCGTCGACGGCGTGTTCGACGGCGGCTGGTTGCCGTTGTTCTGGTCGGGGACCTGGGTGGAGGCGCCGGTGAGCACCTTCTCCAGGGCCTCGCTCAGCGTCGAGGCGTAGCCGACCTTGTCGCCGAAGCTGACCAGCACCTTGTAGAGCTGCGGGAACTGGGTGTTCTGGCTGGCCCGCTCGATGTAGATCGGCTCGACGTAGAGCAGGCCGCCGCCCACCGGGAGGGTGAGCAGGTTGCCGTACACGACGTTGGTCTGCCGCTGGGTGAGCAGGTTCAGCTCGCTGCTGACCTCACCGGAGGTCAGGAACTGCGTCTGGATCTGCTGCGGGCCCTTGGCCTCGTTGTTCAACGTGAGCACGCTGAACTTACCGTAGTTGTCCGGGTCGGACCTGACCGTCACGTACGAGGCCATGAACTCGCGGTTCTCGCGCACCAGGGCGCTGGTCAGCTGGAAGCTGACCTTGCTCTGGTCGCCGGTCGGGTCGCCCGCCAGCACGTAGAACGGCGGCTGCTGGTCGCGCTGCTGGCTGCTCTGCTGCTGCTGGGCCTCGACCGTGGTGGCGTTGTCGATGGTCGGGTCGGACGGCACGGCCCAGAAGGAGACACCCGAGTAGAAGTCGCGCGGGTTGTCCACGTGGTACCGGGCCAGGATCTCCCGCTGGACCTTGAACAGGTCCTCCGGGTAGCGCAGGTGCTCGCGCAGCGACGGCGACATGTCGCCGGCCGGCTTCACCGTGCCCGGGAACACGCCCTGCCACGCCTTGAGCACCGGGTCGCGCTCGTCCATCGCGTACAGGCTCACCGTGCCGTCGTAGGCGTCCACAGTGGCCTTGACCGAGTTCCGGATGTAGCTGATCTCCCGGTTCGGCTGCTGCGCGACACCCGGCAGCGAGTCCCTCGTGGCGTCGCTCAGGGCGGTGCGGCGCGCGTAGGGGTAGTTGTCGAGCGTGGTGTAGCCGTCGACGATCCAGGTGATGCGGCCGTCGACCACGGCCGGGTACGGGTCGCCGTCCACGGTCAGCCACGGCGCCACGTCCTCGACGCGGTCACGCGGGTTGCGGTTGAAGATGATCCGCGACTCGTCGCCGATGGCCGAGTTGAACAGGATGTTCCGCTCGCCGTAGGCCGCGGCGAAGACCAGCTTGTTGAACAGCCCGCCGATGCGGACGCCGCCCTCGCCGTCGTAGGTGTAGGACGAGCCGTCGGTGTCGTACTCGCCGGGCGCGCCCTCGCCCCGGCCACCGACGATGGCGTAGTCGCCGGGCTGGCCCATCTCGCCGAAGTAGGTCCGCGGCTGCTCCACGCCGAACGGACCGGGCTTGACCTGCCCGTCCTGGCCGACCTCGGCCGCCTCGAACACCGGGTAGCCGCCGTTGCCGCCCTCGTCGACCGCCGAGTTGACCCTGCTGGCCTCGGCGAACACCATGCCGTTGCCGTGCGTGTAGATCAGGTGCTGGTTGATCCAGTCGCGCTGGGCCTGCGGGATGCCCGCGGTGTTCAGCTCGCGGACCGCCACGATGTAGTCCTGGAGCTGGTCGTCCACTTTGTACCGGTCGACGTCGAGCTTCGCCGGGAACGTGTAGAACGGCCGCAGCTGCTGGAACTGGGTGAACGTCTTGGAGATGACCGCCGGGTCGAGCAGCCGGACGTTGCCGACCGTCGCCTGGTCGTTGCGCAGCTCGTCCAGCGAGACGTTCTGCTTGCCGGCGTACGACTCGGTCTCGACCTTGTCGTCGGTCAACCCGTACGCCTGCCTGGTCGCCTCGATGTTGCGGCCGATCGACTCCGCTTCCTTCTCGATGGCGTTCGGCCGGACCGAGAACTGCTCCAGCACGGCCGGCCAGGCCGCGCCGACCAGGACGCTGGACAGCACCAGCAGCACGGTCGCGATCGCGGGGAGCTGGAGGTTGCGCAGCACCGCGCCCGCGAAGAAGGCCACCGCGCAGAACACGGCGATGAACAGCAGGATCAGCTTGGCGGGCAGCACCGCGTTGAGGTCGGTGTAGCTCGCGCCCTGGAACCGGGTGTTCCGGTCGGAGAACAGCAGCTGGTAGCGGTCGAGGAAGTACGCGGCCGCCTTGAGCAGCACGAACACGCCCGCGACGATGGCCAGGTGGGTGCGCGCGGGGCCGGACAGCTGCCCGCCGCGACCGGCCAGCCGGATGCCGCCGAACAGGTAGTGGGAGACCACCGCGCCGACGAACGACACGGCGGTGGCGATGAACAGCCACGACAGCAGCCAGGTGAAGAACGGCAGCTCGAAGGCGTAGAAGCCGATGTCGTGCCCGAACTCGGGGTCGGTCACCCCGAACTCGGTGCTGTTGAGGAACAGCTGGACCTGCTGCCAGTCACCCTGCGCCGAGGCGCCGGCGATCAGGCCGACCAGCGCGGGCAGGCCGATGGTGAACAGCCGCATCCGGTGGGTGACGACCGCGCGGTAGCGGGCCACCGGGTCGTCCGGCCCGGAGATCGGCACGAAGACCGGGCGGGCCCGGTAGGCGAGGATGAGGTTGAGCGCGACGAGGCCACCCACCAGCAGACCGACGGCGAGGAACAACCCGAACCGGGTCGCGAGCACCGTGCCGTAGACGCTGCGGAAGCCGACCTCGCCGAACCAGAGCCAGTTGACGTAGGTGCCGAGCAGCCTGGAACCGGTGATGAGACCGACCAGGACCACCGCACCGACGATGAGCAGAATCCGGCTGCGACGGGACAGCCTGGGCAGTCCGACCGGGGGCCGTGTGGCCACGGGGCACGCTCCTGGATCGCGGTAGTGGCGTTCGTACGATCTGTCCAACTCTACGGAGGGTCCCCGGGGTTCCCCGTTCGGTCCGCCGTTTCGGGTGGATGCGACCATGGCGGGCGTGTCAGCCGATGAGAAGCCCGTCGTGGTGCTGCCCGCGGTCGCCCGCGAGGTCGAGGAGTTCGTGTCCACCGGCGGGTGGAACCAGCCGACCCAGCTGTTCGCGCTGGTGCCGACCGCGGAGCTGCTGGCCCAGCAGCCCGAGCTGGCGGGCCAGCTCGATCCCGGGACGTCACCGCTGACCCCGATCGCGCAGGACTCGCTGCCCGACGCCGAGCTGGACCGGGCGCTGGCCGGCATCGTGTGGCCCGACGTCGTGCGCGGGTGCGCGCTGGCCCAGGAGATCGTGGTGCTGCCGCCCGAGGCCGAGGCGTGGCTGGCGGAGGAGGGCCTGGACGACGAGGCGGCGCGCCGGTTCGCCGCCGAGCACCCCGAGCGGCGCGAGGCGCGGCTGGTGGCGGCGGTGCTGCGGGACGGCTCGGCGGCGTGCGTGCTGCGGCTGCGCGGCACCGCGGAGGTGCCCGAGGAGGTCGTGGCGCACCCCGAGTTGGCGCCCAACCTGACGCACGCGCTGCTGGAGACGCTCAAGCCCTGATCGGGCCCGGTCCCCCGAACCCCGCGCGCCCGGCCGGTCACCTCGGTGACCGGCCGGGCGGCCTCTAGCAGGCGGGGGCGTCCCCACCCCGGTTCAGGCTCTCCAGTGAGCTCACGGCGTCGTCGAGGGTCTCGACCCTGACCAGCCTGAGGCCCTCGGGCGCCTGCTGCCTGGCCTCGGCGCAGTTGCCGGCGGGCACCAGGAAGACGGTGGCGCCGCCCTCGCGCGCGGCGACCATCTTGAAGGCGATGCCGCCGATGCGGCCGACCTCGCCCTTCTCGTTGATCTCGCCGGTGCCCGCGACGGACTCGCCGCCGTTGAGCTCGCCGGGGGTGAGCTTGTCGACGATGGCCAGCGCGAACAGCAGGCCGGCCGACGGGCCGCCGACGTCGCTCAGGCTGATCTTGATGTCGAACGGCACGTCGGCGCGGTCGAGCGGCAGCACGCCCAGGAAGCCGGTGTCGCGGCCCTCGGCCGTGCCCAGGGTCACCGCGGCGGTCCTGCGCTCCCCCTCGTGCTCGAAGGTCAGCTCCACCCGGTCGCCGGGCTTGGTGCCCTCCAGCGCGGGCCGCACGTCCTCGGCGGTGGCCACCGGCCGGCCGTTGACCGCCAGCAGCCGGTCGTTGGGCTCCAGCACCTGGTCGGCGGCGCTGTTCTCGGTGATCTCGGCGGCGACGACCTTCACCGGGTGGTCCAGGTAGCGCAGGGCGGCGACCTCGGCGCTGCTCTGCGAGTCCTCGAACGCCTTGACGTTCTGGTTGCGCACGTCCTCCTGCGACTCGCCGGGCCGGAAGAACTCCTCGCGCGGCGCGAGCGCGTGCCGGCCGCTGACCCACAGGCCGAGCGCGCCGAACAGCGAGACGTCGTCCATGAGCGAGACCGTGGTCATGGTCAGCCGACCGCCGGTCGGGAAGGTCCCCTGACCCTCGATCGACACCACGTCACCGCCGTTGACCTGGCCCAGCGTGTCGTAGGTCGGGCCGGGCCCCAGGGCCACGTAGGGCACCCTGGCGAACCCGCCGAGCAGGCCGAGGGCCAGCACGAGCAGGAGGCTGACCACGAGGGTCCACGTCCGCCTGGTCAGGCCGCGGCGCGGCGCGGCGGGGAGGGGGGCCGGTGCCTGGTCCACGGCGGTGCCTTCGCTCACGCCCCCAGCCTACGACCACCGCGTCACGCCCCTGGCGAACCGGTCCCGCGCGCGACCCCCGTCCCGCGTACCGTGGTGGCATGAGTGACCTGCCCTTCGGGTTCAGCTCCCAGGACCCCGACGACCGCGGCCGCAAGCCGGAGGACCAGGGGGGCGCGAACCCCTTCGACTTCAACCAGCTCGGCGCGATGTTGAGCCAGCTCGGCGCGATGTTCAGCAACGCGGGCACGTCGGCCGGGCCGGTCAACTACGACCTCGCCAAGCAGATCGCCCTCCAGCAGCTGGCCGCGCAGGGCGGCTCGTCCACCGGGTTCGGGCCGGACCAGAACAGCGCCGTGACCGACGCGGTGCACCTGGCGGAGATGTGGCTCGACCCGGTGACCACGCTGCCCGCCGGCGCGCGCAAGGCCGAGGGCTGGACCGCGCGGGAGTGGGTGGAGCGGACGCTGCCGACCTGGCAGCGGCTGTGCGACCCGGTGGCGCGGCGGGTGTCGGGCGCCTGGGTGGACGCGATGCCCGCCGAGGCCAAGGAGGCCGCCGGTCCCCTGCTGTCGATGCTCGGGCAGATGGGCGGCATGGCGTTCGGCTCGCAGCTCGGCGGCGCGCTGGCGCAGCTGGGCGCGGAGGTGCTGACCTCGTCCGAGGTGGGGCTGCCGCTGGGTCCGGAGGGCACGGCCGCGCTGCTGCCCGCCAACATCGAGAAGTTCACCGAGGGCCTGGAGCGGCCGGCGAGCGAGGTGCTGGTGTTCCTGGCCGCCCGCGAGGCGGCGCACCAGCGGCTGTTCAGCCACGTGCCGTGGCTGCGGCAGCGGCTGCTGGACACCGTGGAGGAGTTCGCGCGCGGCATCACGGTCGACACCTCGGCGCTGGAGCAGCTGGCCGGCCAGGTCGACCCGAGCAACCCGGCGAGCATCGAGGAAGCGATGAAGTCGGGGATGCTCGAACCCCAGACCACGCCCGAGCAGAAGGCCGCGCTGACCCGCCTGGAGACCCTGTTGGCCCTGGTCGAGGGCTGGGTGGACGTGGTGGTGAACGAGGCCGTCGGCGAGCGGCTGCCGGGCGCGGAGGCGCTGCGCGAGACCCTGCGCCGCCGGCGCGCGTCGGGCGGCCCGGCCGAGCAGACCTTCGCCACCCTGGTGGGCCTGGAGCTGCGCCCCCGCCGCCACCGCTCGGCCGCGGCCCTGTGGAAGCTCCTGGGCGACCAGTACGGCGCCGAGCAGCGCGAGAGCGTGTGGGAGCACCCGGACCTGGTGCCCACCTCCGAGGACCTGGACGACCCGCTGGAGTTCGCCGAGCGGTTCGGCCGGACCCGCAAGGCCCTGGAGGACCCGATCGCCGAGCTCCAGCGCACCCTGGACGAGAAGGACCCCGACGACTGACCGCGAGTCGTACGCCCAGACCTCGCGAGTCGTACGCCCAGACCCCCCGAGTTACACGTCCAGACCCCCCGAACCACACGTTCAGCCCGCGAGTCGAACGCTCAGGACCACCGTGTCGAACGCTCAGGACGGGTGAGTTCCACGTTCAGGACCCCCGGTGGGTCCCGATGTCCTCCGCGCGGGCTGCCCGCGCACGGCGAAGGGCCCCGGGTGCGCCACCCGGGGCCCTTCGCCGTGCGCTCGTGTTCAGTCCTCCTCGGTGATCCCCAGACCGGCCGCGGCCGAGAGCCCCTCCAGGTACCCGACGGCCCGCTCGGCCTTCGGGTACCTGTGCACGAGCTGCCAGAAGTCCTTGCCGTGGCCGGGCACCCTCAGGTGCGCCAGCTCGTGCACCAGCACGTAGTCGAGCACCCACGCGGGCACGTCGCGCAGGCGTTCGCTGATCCGGATCGTGCCCTCGCTGGGCGTGCAGGACGCCCACCTGGTGCGCATCGGCGGCACCCACCGCACGCTGCTCGGCCGCACGCCGTCCAGGTAGCGGTCGGACAGCTCCTCACACCGCTGGAGCAGCGCCGCGTCGGAGGTGCGCGTGGGCGACCGCCGACGGGTCTCGCTGCGCTGGAGGCGGCTGAGCATCTCCGCCACCCAGTGCTTCTCCTCGCTCTTCGTCATGCGGGCCGGCAGCAGGACGACGACGGTGTCCCCCTCGCGGTACGCGCTCACCATGCGACGGCGCCGAGCGCTGCGCCGCACCTCCACCTGCGGTTCGGGCATGGCGTTCACGGTAAGGCCAGGGGCCGACAATCCGCGGCGGCCAAGCGGCGGCCTGTGGATACCCGGACCGGCAGGTTCCCCCGAAAGGCGGCTGGACACGTTCGACGCGGCGTGCAGCGGGTCGGCGTTCCCGGAGGTAGCGTGCTGCGCAGCCCCGAGTGTGGTCCCCGCACTCTTGCGAACAAGGGAGGAAGCCGTGGCCGAGACCTACAACGGCTACTGCGTCAAGTGCCGTGAGAAGCGCGACTTCACGGGCGAGGTGCACGAGAGCAACAACCGCAGGATGGCCAAGGGCAAGTGCCCGGTCTGCGGGACCACGGTGACCCGGATCCTCGGCAAGGCGAAGGTCTGACCAACCGCGGGCGGCCGGGCCCCGCCGGTCCCGGCCGCCCGTCAAGCCCCGGCGTGCCGCCTGTGGACAACCCGCGGACCTGTGGACAGGCGTTTTGCGGTTCCCGGGTTCGGCGGCACGCTGCCGGTGTGGAGCTACCCAACCGGCCCAGGGTCCTGCCCGGCCTGCCGCTGCTGCGCCGCCGGGACGACGTGGTGCAGATCGGCACCGACCCCCGGCACGCGGTGCTCGTCGAGGACGTGCCCGCCCCCATGGCGTCCCTCCTGCTCGGCCTCACCGGCCAGCACACCCTTCGCGAGCTGCGCGAACGGCTCGCCCACCACGGCGACCAGGCGGCCGAGCTGCTCGGCGTGCTGCGCGGCCTGGCCCGCGCCGGGCTGGTCGAGGAGTCCGTGCCCGTCCCCCACGCCCGGCTGACCGCCGAGGCGACGTGCTGGGCGCTGCTCACCCGCCGACCCGCTCCGCACCTGCCCGCCGCGCGGGCCGCGCGGTCGGTCGTCGTGCACGGCGAGGGGCGGCTGGCGGTCGCCGTCGCCTCCCTCCTGGCTGCGGCCGGCGTGGGCCACGTCCGGGTGAACGCGCGCGGTCGCGTCGGCCCCGAGGACACCGGTTCGGGTTACCTGGAGGAGGACGTCGGCAGGCCGCGCGCGGAGGCGGCGGCGGACGCGGTGCTGCGGGCGTGCCCGGGGGTGCGGTCGGCGCCGCGCGACCCGGACCTGGTGGTGCTGGCGGACGCGCTGGTGCCCGCCCCGGAGCTGCTGCACGAGCTGGTCCGGTCGCGCACCTCCCACCTGGCCGTGCGGGTCCGCGAGGGCCTCGGCGTGGTGGGCCCGCTGGTCGTGCCCGGCCGCAGCAGCTGCCTGCGGTGCGCCGACCTGCACAGCTCGGACCTGGACCGGGCGTGGCCGCTGATCGCCGCGCAGCTGGTGGACCGGCCGCAGCACGCCGACCTGGCCGCGGTCACCGCCACCGCCGGGATCGCGGTCGGGCAGGCGCTGCTCGCGCTCGACCGCGATCGCGAGCCCCGCACCAGGCCCCCGACCTGGGACGCCACCCTGGAGGTGGACGCGTTCGCCGGGGTCGTCGAGCACCGGATAGCGCCGGTGCACCCGCGCTGCGAGTGCCGTTCCGCCGCACGACCGGCGGTGGGCGGGCCTGTGTAGTTTTTGTCGGAGAAGGACCATCCGCCGCGACGGCGCGACCTGACGGGGGGAGAATCACCGGGTGAGCGATATCCCGCGCAAGGCCGTGCAGCGCACCGCCAAGCTGGCCAGCCTGCCGCTCGGGGTGGCCGGTCGGGTGGTGGGCGGCTGGGGCAAGCGCCTGGCCGGCCGCAGCTCGGACGAGGTCAGCGCCGAGGTGTCGGCGAAGACCGCGGAGCAGCTGTTCGCGGTGCTCGGGCAGCTCAAGGGCGGTGCGATGAAGTTCGGCCAGGCCCTGAGCGTGTTCGAGGCCGCGGTGCCCGACGAGCTGGCCGAGCCTTACCGCGAAGCGCTGACCAAGCTCCAGACCGCCGCGCCGCCGATGCCCTCGCGCACCGTGCACCGGGTGCTGGCCGAGCAGCTGGGCTCCGGGTGGGCCAAGCGGTTCCGGTCCTTCGACGACGTCCCGGCCGCGTCGGCCAGCATCGGGCAGGTGCACCGCGCGGTGTGGCACGACGGCCGCGACGTGGCGGTGAAGGTGCAGTACCCGGGCGCGGACGAGGCGCTGGAGACCGACCTCAAGCAGCTGCTGCGGTTCAGCCGGGTGATCCAGGCGATGATGCCCGGCGCCGAGGTGAAGCCGCTGCTGGAGGAGCTGCGCGACCGGTACCTGGAGGAGCTGGACTACCGGACCGAGGCGGACAACCAGCGGGAGTTCGCCAGGGGGTTCGCGGACGACGAGCACGTGCTCGTGCCGCGGGTGGTGGCCAGCTCGCCGAAGGTGATGGTCACCGAGTGGACCGACGGGACACCGCTGTCCAAGATCATCCGTGACGGGACGCGGGAGCAGCGCGACCTGGCCGGGCAGCTGCTGTCGGAGTTCCACTTCTCCGCGCCGAGCCGGTCCGGCCTCCTGCACGCCGACCCGCACCCCGGCAACTTCATGCTGGGCGGGGACGGCCGGCTGCGGGTGCTGGACTTCGGCGCCGTGGCCCGCCTGCCCGACGGGCTGCCCAGGCCGCTGGGCCTGATGACCAGGCTGGCGCTGGAGGGGCGGTCGGCGGATCTGGAGGAGCTGCTGCGGACGGAGGGGTTCATCCGGCCGGGGACCGAGCTGCACGCGGAGGACGTGCTCAACTACCTGGCGCCGTTCGTGGAGCCGCTGCGCACCGAGACCTTCCACTTCACCCGCCGCTGGCTCCAGCAGCAGGCGGAGCGCGTCGGCGACCTGCGCAGCCCGGACATGCAGACCGGGCGGTCCCTGAACCTCCCGCCCCAGTACCTGCTTGTCCACAGGGTCACGCTCGGTGCGACCGGCATCCTCTGCCAGCTCGACGCGAAAGTGCAGGCCAGGGCCATCGTCTCCCGCTGGCAGCCCGGCTTCGCGGACTGATTTGTCCACAGCCCATCGAGTTGTCCACAGATCCCGCACCTCCCCTGGCCCCTCCCCCGCCACCCGCCGAAGATCAAGCCATGACCACCGACGTGATCAAGACCGCGGACCTCGAAGCCACCGGCGTGCCCCGGCACGTCATCGACCTGAAGTGCCGGCCCGGCGGGCCGTGGCAGCGCGTCCTGCCGGGCGTGCTGCTGCTCAGCGCCGCGCCGCCCTCCCGTGACCAGCGCCTGCGTGCCGCCCTGGCCTACGCCGGCCCCGGCGCCGTGGTGACGGGCGTCGAGGCGCTGCGCGCCCAGGGCCTGCCCGGCCTGCCCGACGCCCCGGTCATCCACCTGCTGCAACCCGCCGCCCGCCGCCGCGCGTGCACGACCGAGCTCCTGCTGGAACGCACCACGCGCCCACCCGGGACGGTGGTCCGCGCCGGCCTGCGCCTGGCCGAACCGACCCGGGCCGTGCTGGACGCCGCGCGCCGCGAGCCGCACGCGTTGCGCCGGCACCACCTGCTGGCCACCACCGTGCGCTCGGGGCTGTGCACGATCGCGGGACTGGAGGTGGAACTGGCGGCGGGCAGCAAGCGGGGCAGCGCGGCAACGAGAGCGGCCCTGCGCACCCTGAAAGCCCTGCTCCGCTGACCTGCGCTCGCTGTGGTTGACCTGGTCTGCCGGGGTGGTCTGGTCTGCCGGGGTTGACCTGGTCTGCCTGGTCTCCGAGGTTGACCCGCGCTGCCAGAGTCGGCCTGCTCTGCCGAGGTCGGCTTGACCTGTCGGGGTGGTCTGTCCTGTCGGAGCTGACCTGCTCTACCGAGGTTGACCGGGCTGTCCCGCCGGGCGGGACGGTCACCATCCCCGAACCCGACCCGACCCATCCCCAGCCCGATCGACCACTTACCTCACCACCGGAGGTCCTGCCGAGGCGTTCTACAACCAGTAGTCCGTGGGCAGTTTGCCCTCGATGTCCCTCACGTGGGTGCGCGCGCACCCGTGGCACAGCCACTGGTCGACCCCGCGTTCCCGCTGGCGGACCCAGGCCAGCAGCTCGGCGGCGTCGGAGACCGACGCCCGGGTCCGCCCGCAGCGGGCGCAGGAGTCGGGCGCGTCACCACCGGTCACGGCTTGCGCCCCAGGTGGACGGTGCCGGCGGTGAGCAGGAAGATGTCGTCGCGCAGGCCCAGGTAGGCGGGGTCCTGCGGGTCGAGGAGCCGGCGCACGGTCTCCCGGTCGGAGGGGTGCAGCAGGTGGCCGGCGACGTCCCGGTGCCAGGTGAGCTGGTTCACCGCCCAGTCGCGCACGGCCTGCTGGGGTGGTGCCGGGTGGTCGACCAGGTAGCTGAACGCGGTGACGTCGAGCATGGCGAGGTCGGCCAGCACGGTGTTCCAGCCACCGGGCAGGCGGACCGCGCCCTCGATGTTCTCGCGCATCAGTGCGAACCAGTGCGCGCGGGCACCGGACAGCCGGTCCGACAAACCGGGCTCGCCCACACCCAGGTCCCAGGGGAGGAACTTGCCGTCCAGACCACCTTCGGCCAACGCCAACCAACCGCCGGGCGCGACCGCCTCGACCAGCCCGGCCACCGCCGCACGCTGATCGGGGAGGTGGTGCACGACGTTCGAAGCCCACACCAACTGCGCCGGACCCGCGAGGTCGACCGGGCGCTCGGTGGACAGGTCGGCCAGCACGGGCCGCACCCGCACCGAAGCCGTGGTCGTGTCGCTCTCGTAGGTGGCCGCCGCACGGGCGGCGGTCGTGGCGGCGTCCAGCATCTCGGGCGTCCCGTCGACGAGCACCAGCGTCCCGCCACCTCGGGCGGACAGCGCTTCGACGAGCGCCACCGCCATCCCACCCGTGCCGCACCCGACGTCGAGCACGGTCGGGCGGTCGGACAGGGGGCGGACGAGCCTGCGCGCGACTACGCGGCGCGCTTCGGCGTCGAGTTCGTCGACCTGCCGGAAGAAGGCCAGGCGGGACGACCAGTCGATCCCGTCCTGGGTCCGTGCGCGGTGGTGGTTGTGGTGAGGGTGAGCGGGCACACGTCGCACCGTACTCACGGCCGCTCGGGCTTTCTTGCCAGAAGCACGTCACTCGCCACGGTGGGTGCCGACCACGATTCGACTGAGCTGGGGTGATGCCGAGAGTGAGACCGATGCTGGGCACACCCTGTCCCGGGTATGGCCTGGAGTGAATCCGGCTGTGCCGGACATGGGCTGTCCCAGCGCGGGCGTGGCAGCCCACGGCCGCGCAGGGCACAGCACGGCCGGGCAACGGGGGCAGGGCACGGGGGGCAGGGCACGGGGGGGCAGAGCACGGAGGGCAGGGCAGGGCGCGGGAAGGCGCTCGGCGCGCGGGCACCTGCCTGGTGCCGGCACCCGACACCTGCGTGGTGCCGGCACCAGGCGCGGTTCCGCAGTGGTCGTGGATGCGACGCGGCCCGCCCGCCCCGTCGGAACGGGGTGGGCGGGCCGGTCTCGCATCAGATCGCGCGGGCCTTCAGCGTGGCCTTGCGCTGGGCCCATCCGGCCAGCCACCGCCACCTGCGGGCGACGACGAGGCGGTGGGCCAGCCGATGCTGTTGGGCGAATATCTCCGCTTCATGCATTCGGGATCTGGCGAGGTTTTCTTCGAGAAGCATGGGGTTACCCCTGGGGTTCAGTTCGATGATCATCGCTTCGTCGCTGGTGGATCGGTAGCTGGTCACGCGGCGGCCTCCTGGCTCTTAGCCCCCCGGACGACGGTCGCGGCTGGAGCCGCGGGAACAGCAGGTGCCGCGTCCTTGCGGGGACGTCCACGGGGACGCTTCCGCGCGATCACGGCACCGCGCTCGAAGATCTCGCCGCCCCAGACCCCCCAGGGCTCGTGGCGAGCGAGCGCACCGGCCAGGCACTCGGCGATGACGGGACAGGTGGCGCAGAACTTCTTGGCCTCCTCCAGCTCCGCCGGAGCGTCGGCGAACCAGAGGTCGGGGTTGTTGGTGCGGCAAGGAAGGTCCAGACCGGCCTCGGGCGCGGTGTCGATCAGCGAGGCGACACCGGCTCCGTTGAAGTCGGACTGGTTGGACAGCGCCCCGCTTATCGGGACGGTCGCGGTCAACATCAGGTGGGCTCCTGTCAGGTCTTGCACGGGGTTTTTCGTCCTCAAACCGGGTTGGACAAACACAAAGGCCGCGGATCCGGTTACGGGTCCGCGGCCTTGGTGAGCTTCGTGGCCTGACAGCTGGTGTGTCAGGTACTTCGCTCTCGCGCGGACGGCGCAACGTTCTGAGTCGGGACAACGGTCGGGGCGAACAGCGTCGCCACCTGGATCAGCTGAACTCGCTTCGAACCCCACACGAGGCTTCGGCGATCGCGGGCAGACTTCTCCCCCGCGACATGAGCGGCGTCGGACAGCGGGACAGCACCGATCGTCGGGTAACCGGGCGTCTTCTCGCACATCACCAGGATGTTCACAACCGGCCACCTCCTCGGGTGTCTCGTCTCGACTGCAGCTCTTGAATCCCCAGCGGGCGCTCCGCGCCCGGCCTCAGCAGGTTATGACCCTGCGCACGACGGGGGCAACCTATTTTCCGAAGAACCTGTCGATCGAGTGAAGTTTCCTCGTTTGCCCTGTACAGAGCGCTGCGGGGGCGGACACCGCTCTCGCCCGCCGGCGGGCACTCCGGTCCCGCGCGACCCACCCCGGTCAACCGGTTCGCCACGCCCACCACCCGGTCCAGTCGACAGCGCGAGCGCCGCGTCCAGGGCTCCCGTGGGCCCTGGAACACGCGCTCCACACGGACCTTGGCCCGTCGGCGGCCCCGCCGCAACGCATTAACCGCCCGGCCGCGCGCCCGACCGGCAGGTCCACGACATGTTCGCTCCAACGACGCGGGCCCCGGCAGCCGAAGCCGGCTGGGCCGACCAGCAGGCCGCCGCTCGGGGCCGCCGTCCGGCGACCCCGCCCAGCAGAGCAGCCCGCCGCACCGCAGAACGCCACCCGGCGCGGGCCCGATCAGCAAACCGCCACTCAAGAACGCCGCACCGCAGAACGCCGCACCGCAGAACGCCGCTCAGTGACCGCCGCGCACGAGGGAGAGGACGTCCTCCCCGTACCGGTCGAGCTTGGCCGCGCCGATGCCGGCGATCGAGACCAGGCCCGCGACGTCCTCCGGGCGCTGCTCGGCGATCGCCACGAGCGTCGCGTCGGTGAAGACCACGTACGCGGGCACCTTCAGCTCCCGCGCCCGGTCGGCCCGCCACGCTCGCAGCCGGGTCAGCAGCTCCTCGTCCAGGTCCGACGGGCACGAGGCGCACCGCCCGAGCTTGACCGCCCGCGAGTCCACCAGCGCCGACCCGCACACCCGGCACTGCGGCTTGGGCTTGCGCTGGAGCGGCTCGCGCTTGGCCGCCGCGGTCAGGCGGGACGCGGGGTGGTCCTCCGGGATCAGCCCGTAGAGGAACCGGCTCCGGCGCCGGTAGCGCCGACCGCCCGAGGCACGCGCCAGCGCCCACGACAGCCACAGGTGCACGCGAGCGCGCGTCACCCCCACGTACAGCAGCCGGCGCTCCTCCTCGATCGCCGCCTCGTCACCGTCCGCGTGCTGGATCGGCACGGTGCCGTCGACCAGGCCCACCAGGAACACCGCGTCCCACTCCAGGCCCTTGGCCGCGTGCAGGGACGCGAGCGTGACGCCCTCCACGGTCGGCGGGTGCTGGGCCTCGGCGCGCAGGTCCAGCTCGGCGCAGAACCTGGGCAGGTCCGTGCCGTCGACCTCGCCGACCATCTCCTCGGCCAGCTCGACGAGCGCGAGCAGCGACTCCCACTTCTCCCGCGCCGCGCCGCCGGCGGGCGGCTCGTCGGTGAGGCCGATGCCGGACAGCACCTCGCGCACGACCTTCGGCAGCTCACCGGACGGCTCGTGCGCCGCGGCCGCGCGCAGGGCCACCATCGCCTGCCGCACCTCGGCGCGCTGGAAGAACCGCTCGCCACCGCGCACCTGGTACGGCACGCCGACCTCGGCCAGCGCCTGCTCGTAGAGCTCGGACTGCGCGTTGACCCGGTAGAGGATGGCGATCCCGCTGGCCGCCACGCCCTCCTGGTCCAGCAGCTCCTTCACCCGCCTGGCGACGGCGGCCGCCTCCAGCGACTCGTCGTCGAACTCGGTGAACGTCGGTCGGGGGCCCTCGGGGCGCTGCCCGATCAGCTTCAGCCGGGAGCCGGCGGGACGGTCGCGCGCCCAGCTGATGACCTGGTTGGCCAGCCCCACGACCTGCGGCGTCGACCGGTAGTCGCGTTCCAGCCGCACCACGGTGGCGTGCGCGAAGCGGCGCGGGAAGTCGAGCAGCGGGCGCGGCGAGGCGCCGGCGAAGGAGTAGATGGTCTGGTTCGCGTCGCCGACCACGGTCAGGTCGTCGCGGGCGCCCAGCCACGCGTCGAGCACGCGCTGCTGGAGCGGTGTGACGTCCTGGTACTCGTCGACCACGAAGCAGCGGTAGCGGTCGCGGAACTCCTCGGCGACCTCGCCGTGCTCCTCCAGCGCCGCCGCGGTGTGCAGCAGCAGGTCGTCGAAGTCGAGCAGCTGCGCCTTGTTCTTGAGCTCCTCGTACGCGCGGTAGACGCGGACGACCTGCTCGGCGGGCGCCGGGGTGTCGCGGTTGGCGCGGCCGGCCGCGGCCGGGTAGTCGTCGGGCGCGATCAGCGACGCCTTGGCCCACTCGACCTCGCCGGCGAGGTCGCGCAGCGAGTCCGTCTCGGTGGACAGGCCGACCCGGTTGGCGGCCTGGGCGACCAGGCGCAGCTTGTTCCGGTCGATCAGCTGCCACGGCTCGCCGCCGACCACGCGCGGCCAGAAGTAGCGGAGCTGGCGCAGCGAGGCGGCGTGGAACGTGCGGGCCTGCGCGCCGGCCACGCCGAGCGCGCGCAGCCGGGTGCGCATCTCGCCCGCCGCGCGCGCGGTGAACGTGACCGCCAGCACCTGACCGGCGGCGACATGCCCGCGCTGGACCAGGTGGGCGATGCGGTGCGTGATGGTGCGGGTCTTGCCGGTGCCCGCGCCCGCGAGGACGCAGACCGGGCCGCGGGGGGCCTCCACGGCGGCGCGCTGTTCCGGGTCGAGTCCCTCCAGCAGCCGGTCCATGCGCTGCATCCTCGCAGAGCACACGGCGTACTCCTGTGATGGGGCGACGCGGCGCGCCGTATCCTGGTCGGCATGGCTGGTAAGCAGGACAAGGCGGCCGCCAAGGCGGCGGCCAAGGAAGCGTCGAAGGCGCGGCGCGCGGCATCGAAGGAGCGCCGCGGCCAGATCTTCGAGGCGTTCAAGATGCAGCGCCGCGAGGACAAGGCGCTCGTGCCGCTGATGCTGTTGTGCCTGCTGGGCGCCACCGCCGCGGCGTTCCTGATCGGCCTCATCTGGGACATGCAGTGGCTGCTGCTGCCCATGGGCATCGCGGTGGGCGCGCTGCTCGCGGTCATCGTGTTCGGCCGGCGGGTGCAGCGCACCGTGTACGCGAAGGCCGACGGCCAGCCGGGCGCGGCGGCGTGGGCGCTGGACAACCTGCGCGGCCGCTGGCGCGTGACGCAGGCCGTCGCGGGCACGACCAGCGGCGACATGGTCCACCGGGTCATCGGCCGGCCGGGCGTCGTGCTGGTCGCCGAGGGCGCGGCGCACCGGGTCAAGGGCCTGCTCGCGCAGGAGAAGAAGCGGATCGCGCGGGTCGTCGGCGACACGCCGATCTACGACGTCATCGTCGGGTCGGACGGGGACCAGGTGCCGCTGCGCAGGCTCCAGGGCCACCTGATGAAGCTGCCGCGCAACATCTCGGCCGCCCAGGTCGACACCCTGGAGAACCGCCTGGCCGCGCTCGCCGGCCGGAACGCCCGCGGCGCCGCCCTGCCCAAGGGGCCGCTCCCCCAGGGCGCCAAGATGCGCAACGTCCAGCGCGCCATGCGCCGCCGCTGACCAGCACTGATCCGCCCGCTCGGGCGGGACGGGCCATCCACCTCGGCACCGCGAACCGCACCCGGCGGCGCGGTGCCGAGGTGTTCCGGCGGCTTCAGCGAACCCGGATGACGACGGTGCCCGCGGCCTTGTCGTGCAGGCCCCTGCCGTCGGCGTCCCAGACCACGGCCGGGATGACGGGGAAGATCAACGCGGTCCGCAGGGCCGCCCGGGGCAGGCCGACGGTCCCGGCGCCGTCCAGGCGGGCCACCCGGAGGCCGAACAGCGCGTGACCGGGGGTGAAGCCGAAGAAGCCGACCGCGACGATGGTGATGGCGAACCAGGCCAGCAGGCTCCAGTTGCGCGGCAGCTCGGGCAGGGTGAACAGGCCCGCGACCCCGCCGGAGAGCAGGAAGTCGACGAGGATGGCCACCGCGCGGCGCCCCGTGGAGGCGATCGAGCCGGGCCCGGACGGCGGCAGCCCGAGGCGCTCGCCCTTCCACCCCTGGGGGGAGTTCCCCGGCTCCAGGGCCGAGTTGGGGCCAGACAACCACGAACCGGTCCACTTGCTCACCCCACCAGAGTAAGGCCGTGCTCAGCGGGTGAGGAGCGGCGGTCGGGTTGCCCGACCTGGGCGGCCCGTTAACACTGGCGAAACACCAGGGTGACTGCTGGGCAACACCGCAGTCTTAGTTTCGCCACGACGGCAGGCCGCACCACGCAGCGGCGTCCAACCGCGCCCCACGCAGTAGAGGAGTCGACGAGGGTGTTCAAGAATCCCGACGAGGTCCTGAAGTTCATCTCCGACGAGGGCGTGAAGTTCATCGACGTCCGCTTCAGCGACCTGCCCGGCGTGATGCAGCACTTCACGCTGCCGGCCTCGGCGTTCGACGAGGACGCCATCAACGAGGGTCTCGCGTTCGACGGCTCCTCCGTGCGCGGCTTCCAGTCCATCCACGAGTCGGACATGCTGCTGCTGCCCGACCTCTTCACCGCGCGCCTCGACCCGTTCCGGATCGAGAAGACGCTGATCGTCAACTTCTTCGTGCACGACCCGTTCACCCGTGAGGCGTACAGCCGCGACCCGCGCAACATCGCGCGCAAGGCCGAGCAGTACATCACCGAGTCGGGTATCGCGGACACAGCGTACTTCGGCGCCGAGGCGGAGTTCTACATCTTCGACTCGATCCGCTTCGACACCACCGCGAACGCCTCCTTCCACGAGATCGACGCGATCTCCGGCTGGTGGAACACCGGCCGCGACGAGGACGGCGGCAACCGCGGCTACAAGGTCAAGTACAAGGGCGGCTACTTCCCGGTCACGCCGACCGACCACTACGCCGACCTGCGCGACAAGATGGTCCTCAACATGGAGGCCCAGGGCTTCACCGTCGAGCGCGCGCACCACGAGGTGGGCACCGGCGGCCAGTCCGAGATCAATTACAAGTTCAACACGCTGCTGCACGCCGCGGACGACCTGATGCTGTTCAAGTACATCATCAAGAACACCGCGTGGCAGGCCGGCAAGACCGTCACGTTCATGCCGAAGCCGCTGTTCGGCGACAACGGCTCGGGCATGCACACCCACCAGTCGCTGTGGAAGGACGGCCAGCCGCTGTTCCACGACGAGTCCGGCTACGCGGGCCTGTCGGACATGGCGCGCCACTACATCGGCGGCATCCTGCACCACGCCCCGTCGCTGCTGGCGTTCACCAACCCGACGGTGAACTCCTACCACCGCCTGGTGCCGGGCTACGAGGCCCCGGTCAGCCTGGTGTACTCGCAGCGCAACCGCTCGGCGTGCGTGCGCATCCCGATCACCGGCAACAACCCGAAGGCCAAGCGCATCGAGTTCCGCTGCCCCGACTCGTCGGGCAACCCGTACCTGGCGTTCTCGGCCATGGTGATGGCCGGCCTGGACGGCGTGAAGAACAAGATCGAGCCGCCGGCCCCGATCGACAAGGACCTCTACGAGCTGCCGCCGGAGGAGGCCCGCGACGTCAAGCAGGTGCCGGCGTCGCTGGACGCGGTGCTGGACAACCTCGAGGCGGACCACGAGTTCCTGCTGGAGGGCGGCGTGTTCACGCCGGACGTCATCGATACCTGGATCACGTTCAAGCGTGAGCAGGAGATCGACCCGCTGCGGCTGCGCCCGAACCCCTACGAGTTCGCGCTCTACTACGACGTGTGATCGATCGGGCGTAGTGACGAGAGGCCCGGTGCCCCCGAGGGGACACCGGGCCTCCGGCTTCCTCAGCCCCTCCGAACGGCCACCAGTTCACCCGTGACGCGGTCGCGGTACTGGATGCGGAGGTACTTGATCTGGTTCGCGGGGACCACCACGCGGGCCCAGCGTTCGCCGATGACCTCCTCCACGTGCTCGTCACCGCCGTCCAGGGGTGTGCCCAGGTAGGTCAGCGACGTGCCCTCCAGGACGATCTCGCGTTCATCCGGCGGGCCCGACGCGGTGTGCGAGCGCAGGAAGCCGAAGAAGGACGTGCCGTCCGTCAGGTGGACGTGCACCCAGGGGACGGTGCCCGGTGGGCGGTCGTGGCGGAAGACCTGGTGCCACGCGGTCTGCCGGCGCACCGAGGTGATCTCGCGGCCGCGGTGGGCCAGGAGTCGGTCCGCCAGGGCGGCCAGGGCGCAGGCCAGCGCGAGTTCGGCCACCACCGAGGTGACGACCAGGGTCAGGTGTGAGCGCGCGTACGCCGCGCCCTCGGTGACCAGGCGGTCCAGGGGTACCACCACGTCGGTCCTGAAGACCGCTCGGACCAGGGCGCCGGTGCCGATGAGCAGCGCGCACGACAGGAGCGTGAACGTCAGGCTGCCCAGGGCCACGCGCGCGGCCTCGCGGAACGGCGACTCCTTGTAGCCCGCGCGCCTGCGCTCGCGCAGCAGCTCGAACACGATGCCGGGCGCGACCATCACCAGGAACGACGCCACCGCACCCAGGGTCTGCGGCACCACTAGCGCGTGTCGCCCCGGATCGGGGGCGGCTCGGTCGGTTCGGAGTCCAGGTAGGTGAGCGGCGCACCGCTCCCGAAGGTCGGCTCCCCGGGAGGTCCGTGGGAACCACCTGTCGGGAGCACCGTCAGTTCATCGGGTGGTGCGCAGCGCTCGTCGTCCTCCGCGCGGTCGATCTTTCCGACCGGTTCCGGATCAGCGCCCTCGGTGCTTCCCACGGCGGCCTCCCTCGGGGACTTCCTACCGAGAGAGTCGCGGGACGCGCACGCTGCGTTACCCCGGGAACGGGATGCCGGGCACCGTGATCTCCCCGCCGGTCGGGGCGAGTTGACCCACGATGCCCCCGAACGTCAGCGCGAACGTCGTGCCCGCCCCGGCGGGCCGGCGGTCCAGTTCGACGATGCCGCTCAGGGTGGAGTTCCGCGCGACCGCCGCCGACCACCCGCCGGCCCCCGGCGACGCCCGGTACTCGCGCCGCGCGTCGTCGACGGCCGTGATCGAGGAAATCGGCAGGTCCATCTTCGAGGTGCTGGCGTTGGTCGCGGTGACGTGGACCCTCACCCGGCCGGACCGGTCCTCGACCTCCGTGACCTCCACGGTGAGCAGGCCGCGGGTCTGCTTCCAGGAGCCGGTGACCGACTTGGCGGGGCCGCTGGGCGGTGCGGTCTCGGAGGTGGCGGGGGCGAGCGCGCCGTTCAGGGCGGGGGTGTCGTCGGAAGAGCCGGTGGAGGGGGGAGCGGTGGTGGTCCGCTCGGTGGGGGTCGTCCCGTTCAGGGTGACGCTCAGCGCGCCCACGCCGACCGTGCCGGCGGTGACCGCCTGGACCACGCCCAGCAGCACGAGCACGCCGAGCACGACGGCGCTGATCCTGAGGGCCGCGCCGCCCCTGCGGCGACGGGACCCGCGGTGAGAACCGCGGTGGAGCTGGTCGGCCATGACGTCCTTCGTCCGGGCACACAGGTACGAACGTGAACATCCCCCATACGAGCGACGTCAGTTTCGGTGGTCCGAAGGCACGTAGTCAATGGACGAGGGCCCCTCATCGACGCTGCGTAGTCGCCGGACGACCTGATGTCTACAGCGGGGCTGTTCATGCTCCGTTCGTGGCAGCCGGTTAGGGTCGCGCCGTGTCTGAAGACGTCGCAATCGCCGCGCAGGTCCTGTCCACCAGCATCTTCGACTCCGCCGCCGAGGCGATCGAAGCGATCGCCGCCGCCGACGTGCTCGGTCTCGGCGTCCGGGTCGCCAACCGGCTCGTCGCGGAGGACGAGTCCGACGAGCTCGTCGAGGAGTGGGTCGTGGAGATCCTCACCTCGGTGCCGACCGCCGACGAGGAGTGAGGCGGAGGGCCCCGCCCCGGGGCCCTCCCACCCCCGTCACACCGTCAGCACGACCTTGCCGCGCACGTGCCTGCCCTCCAGCAGGCGGTGCGCCTCGGCGGCCCGCTCCAGCGGGAAGGTCCGCTGCACCTCGACCACCAGCTCACCGGCGCCCGCGTGCCCGGCCAGCCACCGCAGGTCCTCCGGCACGGGCTTGGCGTAGGCGTAGCGCCCGCCCAGCTCCAGCACGTTCGTGTCGACGATCGACACGATCCGGCTGTTGTCGCGCACCAGCGCCGGCGAGTCGTTCAGCGCCGCGCCGCCCACGCAGTCGAACACCACGTCCACCTCGCCGTCGCCGCCGACCAGTTCGGCCACGTTGTCGACCAGCGCGTCCCCGTACGCCACCGGCTCGGCGCCCAGCGACCGCAGGAACCCGTGGTTGCGCGGCGACGCCGTGCCGATCACCCGCGACGCGCCCAGCAGCCGCGCCACCTGCACCGCGAGGTGCCCGACCCCACCGGCGGCGGCGTGCACCAGCACCACGTCACCGGGCCCGACGCCGACCTTGCGCAGCGACTGCAACGCGGTCAGCCCGGTCAGCGCCAGCCCACCGGCCTGCTCGAACGACAGCGACGCCGGCTTGTGCGCCAGCCCCCGCTCCGTCGCCGCGATCAGCTCCGCGTACGCGCCGTGCTGCACGTGGTCCTGGCGCTGGTAGCCGAACACCTCGTCACCGGCCGCGAACCCGTCCACCGCGGGCCCGACCGCCCGCACCACCCCGGCCACGTCCCAGCCCGGGACCAGCGGGAAGTGGTGCGGCACCACCCCGGCCAGGCGGCCGGCGCGCACCAGCAGGTCCACCGGGTTCACCCCGGCCGCCCGCACCTCGACCAGCACCTGGTCCGGGCCGATCACCGGGTCGGGCAGCTCCACCGGCCGGAGGACCTCGGGGTCCCCGAACTCGTCCTGCGCGATCGCTCTCACGCCGCCAGTCTTCAGGAACCGTAGAAAACGCGCTCGACAACGGCGCGGGCCCGCCGGGTGGTGCGCCGGTAGGCGTCGAGGAACTCGCCGGGGTCGTCGTGCCCCATCACGCCGGCCACCGCGGCCAGGTCGCGCCCGGTGGTGGGCAGCTGGTCACCGGCCTTGCCCCGCACCAGCACGACCGCGTTGCGCGCCCGCGTGGCCGTCGTCCAGGACTCCAGCAGCGCCGCCGCGTCGTCCTCCGCCACCAGCCCCGCCCCGGTGGCCGCGCGCAGCGCCCGCACGGTCGACGGCGTGCGCAGGCCCGGCACCTCGTGCGCGTGCTGGAGCTGGAGCAACTGCACCGCCCACTCCACGTCCGCCAGCCCGCCCCGCCCCAGCTTGGTGTGCGTGGACGGGTCCGCGCCGCGCGGCAGCCGCTCGGCCTCCACCCGCGCCTTGATGCGCCGGATCTCCCGCACCGCGGCGGCGTCCAGGCCCTCCGCCGGGTACCGGACGGGGGCGATCAGCTCGACGAACCGCGCGCCCAGCTCCGCGTCGCCCCCGATGCACCGGGCCCGCAGCAGCGCCTGCGCCTCCCACAGCTCGGACCACTGCGCGTAGTACGCCCGGTAGGACTCGAACGTGCGCACCAGCGGCCCCTGCCTGCCCTCCGGCCGCAGGTCGGCGTCCACCTGGAGCGGCGGGTCCTGGCTGGGCGCGCTGAGCGCCCGCCGCACCCGCTCCACCACCGACGACGCGTAGCGCACCGCGTCACCGTCGGCCACCCCGTCGGCCGCCTCGCACACGAACATCACGTCGGCGTCCGACCCGTACCCCAGCTCCCGCCCGCCGAGCCGCCCCATGCCGATCACCGCGATCGACGCCGCCGGCTCGCCCGTCGAGCGCACCACCGCGTCCAGCGCGGCCTGGAGCACCGCCACCCACACCTCGGACAGCGACACGCACACCGTGCGCAGCGGCACGAGCCCGAGCAGGTCCGCGCACGCCACGCGCAGCAGCTCCTGGCGGCGCAGCGACCGGGCGGCGGTGACCGCGCGGTCCACGTCGCTGTACCGGGACACGGTGCTGCGCAGCGGGTTGCCGATGCTCATCGGGTCCACGCCCACCAGCGCCTCGGTGTCGGCCAGCAGCCGCAGCACCTCCGGGGCCCGCACCAGCAGGTCCGGCACCAGCCGCGAGGTGCCCAGCAGCGACGCCAGCCGGTCCACCACCGTGCCCTCGTCGCGCAGCAGCCGCAGGTACCAGGGCGTCTCGGCCAGCGCCTCGGACACCCGCCGGTACGCCAGCAGCCCGCCGTCCGGGTCGGGGGTCGCCGCGAACAGGTCGAGCAGCACCGGCAGCAGCGCGGTCTGGATGCGCGCCCGCCGCGACACGCCCCTGGTCAACGCCTCGATGTGGCGCAGCGCCCCGTCCGGCGCCGCGTACCCCAGCGCGGCCAGCCGCGCCGCCGCCTGCGACGTGGTCAGCCGCAGCGCCTCCGTCGGCACGTTCGCCACGGCCTGGAGCAGCGGCCGGTAGAACAGCTTCTCGTGCAGCCTGCGCACCTGGTTGGCGCGCTTGCGGAACTCCGCCAGCAGCACCTGGCTCTCCGACTGCCCGCCCTCGGCCGACAACCCGGCGGCGCGCGCCAGCCACCGCAGCGCGCTCGTGTCCTCGTCCGCCGGGAACAGGTGGGTGCGCAGCAGCCGCTGGAGCTGCAACCGGTGCTCCAGGGTGCGCAGGAACCGGTAGGCGCGGCCGAAGTCGGCGGCGTCCGCGCGGCCCACGTACCCGCCACGCCCCAGCGCCGCCAGCGCCTGCGTGGTCGAGGTGATCCGCAGCTCCTCGTCACCGCGCCCGTGCACCAGCTGGAGCAGCTGCACGGCGAACTCGACGTCCCGCAGCCCGCCCCGGCCCAGCTTCAGCTCCCGGTCGGTCAGGCCCACCGGCACGTGGTCCTCGACGCGGCGGCGCATGGCCTGCACGTCGGGCACGAAGTCCTCCCGCTCGGCGGCCGTCCACACCAGCGGGCGCACCACCTCCAGGTAGCGGCGCCCCAGCTCCTCGTCGCCCGCCACCGGCCGGGCCTTGAGCAGCGCCTGGAACTCCCAGGTCCGCGCCCACCGCTGGTAGTACGACGTGTGCCCCTCCAGGGTGCGCACCAGGGCGCCCGCCTTGCCCTCGGGCCGCAGCGCCGCGTCCACCTCGAAGCACGCCTGGCCCGCGACCTGCATCATCGTGCTGGCCAGCCGGGTCGCCACGGAGAGGTCGCCCTCCCCGACGAACACCACGTCCACGTCGCTGACGTAGTTCAGCTCCCGCGCGCCGCACTTGCCCATCGCGATCACCGCCAGCGAGCACCCGTCCGAGCGCGGCACCTGCCTGCCCGCGACGTCCAGCGCCGCCCGCAGCGCGGCCACCGCCAGCTCCGACAGCAGCCCGGCCACGTCGTCGTAGTTGACGTAGCGCTGCTCCGGCTCGACCACGTGCGCCAGGTCCTCGGCGGCGACCCGGCACAGCAGCGCCCGGTACGCCGACCGCAGCGCGCGCACGGCCTCCCCGCCGGTCAGCCCCTCGACCGCGCCGACCAGGGCGGGCGCGAACGCCGCCGCGTCCACCGGCTCCGGGTCGGCCAGGTCGGCCCAGCGCTCCGGGTTGGCGATCAGGAAGTCCGCCAGCGCGGTCGACGAGCCCAGCACGGCCAGCAGCCGCCCGCGCAGCGCTTCGTTGTCCCGCAGCGCCGCGTCCAGGTCGGACCACCGGTCGCCGAGCGCCGCGCGCAGCCGTTCCGCGCCGCGCAGCGCCAGGTCGGGATCGGGGCTGCGGGACAGCGCGACCAGGACCGGCTCGTACCCGTCGGCGGGACCTCGGCCCTCCCACCACCCGGCGGCGCGCAGGTGCTCCCCGCTGCGCTCCTCGGTCAGGCCGAACCGCGCGGGGGACGTCGGGGTGCGGGCGGGATCGGTCATCGTCGAACACCGTAGCCCGCCCGGGGCGCCGGGGGACGGGTCAGCCGGCCACGATCAAGTAGATACCGAACAACACCACGGTCACGCACGCCAGCAGGCAGACCGCCGCGGCGGCCGTGGGCGCGACGGCCGCGTCGCCGCGCTCCCGCGCCACCTCGCGCGCCGACAGGGCGCGCAACGCCACCGAGAACAGCACGACCAGCCCCAGCACCACGGCGAGGCTCACCCCGAAGACGGCGCCCAGGGCCGCCCAGTCGACCTTCACGCCGCCACCTTGTGCGCCTCGGCAGGGGCCGCGATCTCGTCCACCACGTGCTCGGGCCGCACCGGCTCGCGCCGCGACAGCAGCCAGATCCCCAGCGCCACGCCCGCGCCGACCACCGCCACCACGACCACGCCCGCCGTGCCGAGCGAGGCGACCTTGCCCGCCACCGCGCCGACGACGCCCGCCGCGGGCAGCGTGAGCAGCCAGGCCACCGCCATCCGCCCGGCCACGTTCCACCGCACCCCGTCGAGCCGGCGGCCCAGGCCGGAACCCATGATGCCGCCGGACGCCACGTGCGTGGTCGACAGCGCGAAGCCCAGGTGCGACGACGCCATGATCACGGTCGCCGCGCTGGTCTGCGCGGCGAAGCCCTGCGGCGCCTCGATCGTGGTCAGGCCCTTGCCCAGGGTCTGGGTGATGCGCCACCCGCCGAGGTAGGTGCCCAGCGCGATGGCGACCGCCGCGCTCAGGATCACCCACAGGGGCGGCTCCGCGCCCGGCGCGAGCGTGCCCGCGGTGATCAGGGTGAGCGTGATGATGCCCATGGTCTTCTGCGCGTCGTTCGTGCCGTGCGCGAGGGACATCAGCGCGGCGGAGGCGATCTGGCCCGTCTTGAAGCCCCGGTCGTTCACCGACTTCCGGGCCCGCTTGGTCAGCCGGTAGGTCAGGTAGGTGGCGAGCATGGCCACCAGGCCCGCGACCAGCGGCGCGGCGATGGCGGGCGCGATGACCTTGTCCACGACCTTGTCGAAGTGCACGGCGCCGGTGCCCGACGCGACCCAGGTGGCGCCGATCAGGCCGCCGAACAGGGCGTGCGACGAGGACGACGGCAGGCCGACGTACCAGGTCACGAGGTTCCACATGATCGCGCCGACCAGGCCGCCGAACACCACCGCCGGGGTGATCAGGGTGTCGTCGACGATCCCGCCCGAGATGGTCTTGGCGACCTCGACCGACAGCAGCGCGCCGACGAGGTTGAGCACCGCGGAGAACGCGACCGCCGTGCGGGGCCGGAGGGCGCCGGTGGCGATGGACGTCGCCATCGAGTTCGCGGTGTCGTGGAAGCCGTTGGTGAAGTCGAAGACCAACGCCGTGACCACCACGATGATGACGAGGAGCGAGGCATCCACGCTGATTCCTCCGGCTGAACCGACACAGTCGTAGGAGAACGCTACCTGTCCAACCGATGAATCCTCGTCTCAACAGAGGTTCGTCACACCAACGGCAGCTTCCGTTGGATCGTCAGTTCTCCGGCGGCCAGACGCGCAAATCTTTCGCAGAACGGCTGCCACACCTCCCGGATGTCCTCATGGGCGGCCTCCAGGCGGTCGGGGTCCAGCCAGCTCGGCCGCGCGCCGGCCGCCGTGGCGGGGTATCCTGCCGCCCACTTCAGCACCACCTCGGGCGTCGTCTCGATGTGGAACTGCACCCCGTAGGCCCGGTCCCCGACGCGGAACGCCTGGTTCGCGCACCTGGGCGAGGACGCCAGCAGCACCGCCGTCGGCGGCAGGAACGACACCTCGTCGGTGTGGAACTGGAGCACGTCCGGCGTCCACGGCAGTTCCGCGAACAGCGGGTCGTCGCCCGCCGCGTCCCGCTTGGCCACCAGCATCACGCCCACCTCGGGCCCCTGCGCGGCCGGCCGCACCTGGCCGCCGGTGGCCGCGGCGAGCAGCTGCGCGCCCAGGCACACCGCCAGCAGCGGCACCCGCCGCGACACCGCCTCCGACAGCAGCCGGCGCACGTCCGCCAGCCACGGGTGCTCGGCGTCGTCCAGCGCGCCCATGGCGCCGCCCAGGCACACCACGCCGTCGTAGCCGTCGAGGTTCCCGGGCAGCGGCCCGGCGCAGGGCTCGACCACGTCCAGCACCGCCCCGGCGGCGGTCAGCCACTCGCCGAGGCGGGCGGGCGGGTCGTCGCGGTCGGGTTGCAGCACCAGCAGACGCGTCACCCGCCCGAGGGTAGATCAGCAGGCGCAGGACGCCCCGTGCAGGTCGGTGCCCTCCACCTCGGTGCCCTCCACCGGGTAGCCCGCCGCCCGCCAGGTGGTGATGCCGCCGGCGAGCCGCTTCACCCGGAACCCGAGCGCGCTCAGCCGCAACGCGCCCTTCGTGGCCGCGTTGCACACCGAGCTCTCGCAGTAGCAGACGTAGACCAGGTCGCGGTCCCAGCCGGCGGTCGTGGTCGCGTCGACCTCCCAGTGCGGCAGGTTGACCGCGCCCGGGATGCGGGCCCGCTCGAACGCCTCGCGGCCGCGCGTCTCCACCAGCCGGAAACCGGCGGTGTCCCCCGCTCCGAGGTCGCGCGCCACGTCGTCCGGGTCGGCCTCGAAGGCCAACTCGGCGGCGAAGAACGCGACGGCCTCGGCGGGGTCGGCGGCGGGGAAGCGGAGCGTGTTCGTCATGGGTAGATCGTCGCCGACCGGCGCGGCCGACCACAGGGGGAACTCCAGGCGTTCCCGGTGTCCTGCCTACGATTTCGCGGTGGAACTGGACGACGTGGACTGGAAACTGCTGGACCTGCTCCAGCACGACGGGCGGATGACGTTCACCGAGCTGGCCAAGCGGGTCTCGCTGTCCGCGCCCGCCACCACCGAGCGCGTGCGCAGGCTGGAGCAGGCGGGAATCGTCACCGGGTACGCCGCGGTGGTCGACCCGCAGCGGCTCGGCCTGCCGATCGAGGCCATCGTGCGGGTGAAGGTGCGCAGCCTGGACACCCCGCGGTTCCGGGAGCGGGTGGTCGCCCTGGCCCTGGTCCGCGACGCCGACCACGTCACCGGGGACGACTGCTGGCTGCTGCGCGTGGTGTGCCGGTCGATGGTCGAGCTGGAGCGGTTCGTCGAGCAGGCCCAGCGCTACGGCGACACGACCACGTCCCTGGTCTTCTCCTCCCACGTCCGCAACAGGCCGCTGACCCGGGCGGTCGTGGAGGGCACCGCCGTCGACTGACGGACAAGTGCCGGGGTGCGGGGAACCCGCGAGCCCGCGAGCTGCCGGGCGGACCCGGTCAGCCCCCGGCGGGGGTGAACGCGAACTCCGCCGAGTCGACCACGGACCGGAACCCGATCCGCTGGTAGATCGAGTTGGACGTGGGGTTCGACAGGTCCGTGTAGAGCACGACGTGCTCGGCCCCGTTCTCCCCCGCCCACGCCGCGCACGCCGCCGTCACCGCCGCGCCGTAACCGCGCCCCCGGAGCTCCGGCGGGGTGAACACCGGACCGATCCGGGACATCGCCGACGCGGGCGTGCTCGCCGACGCCCAGGACACCGGCCTGCCGTCCCCGTCGCACCAGAGCACGTGACCGAAGCCGGCAGCCGTGGTGGCGCGCAGGAACCGCACCGACTGCTCCTCGACGCCCCGGTCCCGGACCTGCTCGGTGGACTCCACCCGGAAGTCCGAGTACCAGCCGGTCAACAGCTCGATGTCGTCCTCGGTCGCCATCCGGGCCTGGCCCGGCACGTCGGCGGGGAGCTCCAGCTCCCCGAGTTGGTACAGGCGCAGGGCCATGACCTCGCGCGCGCCGCAGCCCGTGCGGGCCGCCCAGGCGACGACGAACGCCTCCACCGCGTCCCGGGGACCGTTGACGCCGGGCAGCTCCACGTCACCGGCCAGCGCGTCCGCCAGCGTCTCCACCCACTCGACCGGGACACCCGTGAGCGTCAACGGCCAGGGCGGCGTGCGCAGGGCCGCGGCCACCAGGAGATCTCCCTCGCACACCGTCACCAGCAGCAGCGGCTGGTCGTCCGGGTCCGGGTGGCGGAGCCGGCGGTCGACCGCCGCGATCGGGATGCTGTGGAGCACCGGGTCCGCGGTGAAGAAGTCCCCCGTGAGGGTCCAGAACTCCGCAAGGTCGTCGTGCTTGGTCACCTCGGCCACGAGCGGCACGATAACGCAAAAAGCCCTCAGGGGCACCCGTGATCACGGGTGCCCCTGAGGGAAAGAATGTTCGGCGGCGTCCTACTCTCCCACACCCTCACGAGTGCAGTACCATCG
>NZ_JBHSQO010000050.1:0-58266 GCF_042658445.1 Saccharothrix lopnurensis
CTGGGCGCCCGGCCGCTGCGTCGCACGATCCAGCGCGAGATCGAGGACCAGCTGTCGGAGAAGATCCTCTTCGGCGAGATCCAGGCCGGTCAGATCATCATCACCGACGTCGAGGGCTGGGACGGCGAGTCCGAGGCCAACGACACGGCGCGGTTCGTGTTCCGCGGTGAGACGAAGCCGCTGCGGGTGCCGGACTCGCCTCCGGTGGACCTGGCCTCGTCGGCCGGCGACGGTGGCGGGGAAGCTGACGCCGAGTCTGCCTGAGTGGTTGTCGAGAACGCCCCCGGGACCCCTTGGTCCCGGGGGCGTTCTCGGTTCACGGGTGGAGGTAGGAGCGGCGCTCGCCGCTGGGCAGGCCGCCGGGGGAGAACTGCGGGCTGCTCGGCCGGGTGTGTGGCGCTGGGCTGGGGTGTGCTGGGGGTGCGTGTGTGTCAGTGCAGGGTGCCGGTGGGGGTGTGCAGGTCCTGGGAGGTTTCCAGGGTGGTGCGGATGATGAGGTCCAGGGCCTGTGCGGTGGTGCTCAGGGGCAGGCTGGGGGCGTCCTGGGTCTGGTCCGGGGTGAAGGGGACGTGGACGAAGCCTGCTCGGAGGTGGGGGTGTTCGGTCGCCACCAGGTGCATGAGGCCGTAGAAGACGTGGTTGCAGACGAAGGCGCCGGCGGTGTGAGAGACGGCGGCGGGGATGCCCGCGGCGGTGAGGGCGGCGGTGCAGGCTTTGACCGGGAGGGTGCTGAAGTAGGCGGTCGGGGCGTGGGGGACCACCGGGGTGTCCACCGGTTGGTTGCCGGCGTTGTCGGGGATGCGGGCGTCGTTGAGGTTGACGGCCACGCGTTCCGGGGTGATGTTCGGACGGCCGCCCGCCTGGCCCACTGAGATCACCACGTCGTAGCGGTGGGTGCTGAGCGCGTTCTCCAGGACCCGCAGGGATTCGTCGAACACGCAGGGCAGTTGCAGGGTGGCCAGGGTGTACCCGGTGGGGCGCACGGCCACCGCCGCGTCCCAGGACGGGTTGGTGCGCTGCCCGTCGAAGGGTTCGAAGCCCGTCAGCAATACCTCCATTCGGGCAGAATAGATGTCGTGGTCGAACTGGAGGGACGCCGCACCAGGCGCGGGGGGACGACATTCCTGCTGGTGGTGGCGGCGGTCGCCTTCGTGCTGGCCGGGTTCGTGCGGTTGCTGGGGGTGGATGGCACTCGTCACATGGTGGCCACCACGGCGTTGACGCCCTACTTCGCCGCGGGTGGCGTGGTGCTGGGGGTGCTGGCGCTGCTGCTGCGCCGGTGGGGGGTGGCGGTGCTGGTGCTGTCACTCGCGGCGGTGCTGGTGGCGGCGGTGGCGCCCCGGGCGTTCCCCGACTCGCGGCCGGTGGGGGTGGGGCGCGAGGTGACCGTGATGGCGTCGAACTTCCTGGTCGGGAAGGCGGACGCGGAGGTCGTGGTGGACCTCGTGCGGCGGTACCGGGTGGACGTGCTGGCGATGCAGGAGCTGACGCCGGCGATGGCGCGGGACCTGGACCGGGCCGGGTTGGGGCTGGTGCTGCCGCACCGGCACCTGCTCGACGAGCCCGGGGGGTCGGGGTCGGGGATCGCGTCCCGGTACCCGGTGTCGGCCCGGGAACTGACCGCGCCCGGTTCGCTGCGGCAGGCGAGGGCCCTGGTCGACCTGCCGGGGGACGATCTCGACATCGTCTCCGTGCACCCGATGCCGCCGGTGGTCGAGGGCGGGCCGGAGACGTGGCAGCGGGACCTGGCCGGGTTGCCGGAGCGGGAGCTGGGCGGGCCCGTCCGGGTGTTGGCCGGCGACTTCAACGCGACGCTGGACCACGTGGCGCTGCGGCGGTTGCTGAACAGCGGGTACGTGGACGCGGCCGACCAGGTGGGCGCCGGGTTGACGCCCACCTGGCCGGCCGGGGCGCTGTGGCCGCCGCCGGTCACCCTCGACCACGTGCTGGTGGACGGTCGGTGCCCGGTGGAGTCCTTCGAGGTGGTGGACGTGCCCGGGTCCGACCACCGGGCGGTGATCAGCCGGTTCGTCGTGCCAGCCGGGTGAGGGCCTCTTCCGCGCCCAGGGGGAGCGAGATGCCCCGGCCGTGCCTGATGTCGGGTTCGCGGGGGTTGATGCGGATCAGGTTGCCGGTGGCGGCGGACGCCAGCTCGGCCTGGCGGCGGACGGTGGGCACGGCGGTGCCCGCGCCGATCTCGACCACGACGAGGGCGGTGGTGTCGCGGCGCCAGGCGGTGAGGGCGTCCAGGGCCCTGCGGGAGCGGTGGGGCACCCAGGACCCGTCGCCGAACATGAGGATGTTCGGCCTGGCCAGGCTGCCGCAGTTCGGGCAGGTGGGGAGCGGTTCGGCGGCCCGCACGGTGTCCGGGTCGACGGTGATCACCGCCTCGTTGGGCCAGGTGTCGTCCGAGCAGGGCACGGTGCACTGGAGGTGGTGGATCGAGCCGTGGACCTCGGCGACGCCGGTGAAGCCCGCCCGCTGGAACTGGCCGTCGACGTTGGAGGTGAAGACGCGCGCGTTCCAGTCCCGCAGGACGCGGAAGCCCGCGTGGGGCGTGGTCTCGCGGTAGAGGGCCAGGCGGTGGCCGTAGAAGCCCCAGGCGAGGGTCGGGTCCTCGGCGAAGTGGACCGGGTCCGCCAGTTCCTCGAAGCGCAGGCCCAGGCGGGCGTAGTGCGGGTAGGCCCGCCAGAAGCCCGCGGTGCCGCGGAAGTCCGGCAGGCCCGAGTCCACGCCCATGCCCGCGCCGGCGCACACGAGGACGGCGTCGGCGCCCCGGATGAGGTCGGCGGCCCGGTCGAGGGCCTCAGTCACCCCCGGGCGCGGGGGTGGAGCTGAGCACGACCTCGAACTCCAGCAGGTCGGAGCCGGTGCCCACGGGCTTGGCGCGCTCGCCCGAGTGGGCCTCCTTGGCGCGCCCGCCCATCCAGTTGCGGAAGTCCTCCTCGGTCTCCCACTGGGTCACCACGAAGTACCGGGTGTCGCCCTTGACCGGCCGGAGCAGCTGGAAGCCGAGGAAACCGGGCTCGGAGTCCACGGCGCCCAGGCGTGCGGCGAACCGCTTCTCCAGCTCGGGGCCGGAGCCGTCGGGGACGTGGATCGCGTTGATCTTCACAACCGCCATGGGTCCGACGGTACAGGGGTCGCGCTACCGGCGGAGGGAGCCCGGGTACAGGTGCTCGTCGGCCGGGATCGCCGTGCCCCGGAACCAGGCCGCGAAGAAGGCGTCCAGGTCCTGGCCGGACACCCGCTCCACGTGGGCCTCGAACTCCGGCCAGGACGCGTTGCCGCCCCGGTGCTCGGCGATCCAGTCCTTGAGCACCCGGTCGAAGTCGGCGTCGCCGACCTGGCGGCGCAGGGCGTGCACGGCCAGCTTCCCCTTGTCGTAGACGCCGCGGAACTCGTTGCCGCGACCCATGTCGTAGAGCTCGCGCTCCCAGTAGGCGTCGCGGTCCGCGACCTGGGCGACGGTGTCGCGGTAGAGGGCGTCGAGGTCGGCGCCGTCCTTCGCCTCGTCCCACAGCCACTCGGCGTAGCTGGCGATGCACTCGTTCAGGCAGATGTCGGACCAGCTCTCCACGGACACCAGGTCCCCGAACCACTGGTGGGCGTTCTCGTGCACCACGGTGTCCAGGCTCGCCCAGCCCGCGTAGACGGGCCTGGTCTGGGTCTCCAGGGAGAACCCGATGTCGTCGGCCAGGAAGATGCCGCCCGCGGCCCCGAAGGGGTAGGGGCCGAACCTCCCGGCGAGGAAGTCGAGGATCTCCGGGAGCCTGCGCTGGTGCTCGCGGGCGCTCTCGGCGCCGGGCGCGTAGGCGTCGACGACCGGGGTGCCGTCGGGGAGGGTGGAGCGCTCGATCGTCCACCGGTCGATCGCGACGGTGGTCAGGTAGGTGGCCATCGGCTCCCGGGCCGCCCAGCGGAACGAGGTCCAGCCGTCGGCGGTGACGGGTTCGCGCTCCTCGACGCCGTTGGAGACGACCGACCAGCCCTCGGGGACGCGGGCGGTGAGGGCGAACTCGGCCTTGTCGCGCGGGGTGTCGTTGGCGGGGTACCAGGTGGTCGCGGAGTGGGGCTCGCCGGCCGCGAACGCCCCGCCGCCCCGCGAGACCTGCCAGCCGCTGCTGCCCAGGGCCCGCTCACCCACGACGGTGGGCTCCCCGCCGTACCGCACGGTGGTGGTGAACTCCTCGCCGTCGGCCAGGGGCGCCCGGGGGGTGATCACCAGTTCGTGCTCGCCCTCCTGGCGGAAGCCGGCGGGCAGGTCGCGCACGGTCACCCCGGTGACCTCCAGCCGGTACAGGTCGAGGTTGAACCGGGTGAGGCCGGCGGTGGCCCTCGCGGTGATCGTCGCGACGCCGTCCAGCCGCCTGGTGGCGGGGTCGTAGGTGATGGCGACGTCGTAGCGGGTGACGTCGTAGCCGGTGTTGCCGTCCCGCGGGTAGTAGGCGTCGCCCGCGCCGTCGCCGCCCTCCGCGCCGACCACGGGCGGCGTGGTCGGGCCGGTGGTCGTCGGGGCCGCCTGCCGGTCGTGGGGCAGCCTGGCGACCACGACGCCGGTGACCACCAGCACCAGGCAGAGCACGAGCAGGTACGGGCGCGCCCTGGAGCTGATGGCCATGCCGACATGATGCACGCATGAGCGTGGTGGAGTTCGGGGGCTCGGGGCCGGGCATCCTGCTGCTGCACGGCCTGATGAGCCGGGCCAGCACGTGGTGGACGGTCGCGCAGTGGCTCCGGCCGCACGGGCGGGTGGTCGGCCTCGACGCGCGCGGGCACGGGCGCAACCCCCGGCGCGGTCCCTTCCGGACGGAGGACTTCGTCGCCGACGCGGCCGCCGCGATCGAGCGGCTGGACCTGGGGCCGGTGGTGGTGGTCGGGCACTCCATGGGCGGGCTGCACGCCTGGGCGCTCGCCGCGCTGCGGCCCGACCTGGTGCGCGGGGTCGTCGCCGAGGACGTGGTGCCGGACAACCGGGGCCGGTCGGTCGACGAGTGGCGCTGGTACTTCGAGGCGTGGCCGGTGCCGTTCCGCTCGTTGGCGCACGTGCGGACGGTGGTGGACGTGCCGCGGGTGGAGGAGCTGTTCGAGGAGCGGGCGGACGGCTGGCACCTCATCGCCGAGCTGTCCGACCTCTACGAGATCGCCGCGGAGTGGGGCGAGCGGTCCTACTGGGACTTTGTGGACGCGATCCGGTGCCCGCTGCTGGTGGTCGAGGCCGGGCGGGGCGTGCTGCCGGCGGGGCAGATGGCCGAGGTCGTCCGGCGGTGCGCGGCCCGCGGGCTCCTGGCGCACCACCTGGTGGTGCCCGAGTCCGGGCACGTGGTGCACGACGAGGCGCCGGAGGTCTACCGGGGCGCGGTGGAGGCGTTCCTGAGCGGGTCGATCCCGCCGGTCTGAGTGTCCACGACGGCCACCTGGCGGGCCTCGGCGCGGATCGGGGCGACCGGGTGCAGCTCGGCGAACGCGGCCTTGACCGCGTCGTCGTCGCCGGTGAGCAGGGGGCAGTGCGGGGTCCAGCTGCCGGGCAGGTGCCGGGCGCCCGGGTGCTTCACCCGGCCCGCCAGTACGTCGTGGACGGCCGAGTGCACGGCCAGCAGCTCGCTGTCGACCACGGCGCCGAGCCGCAGGGCGTCGTCGGTGGCGCTGAGCGCGTGCAGCCACAGGTCGGGCAGCCAGAGGCGGGACAGGTCCTCGCGCAGCTCGGCGCGCACCTTGGGGCCGATGGTGCCGGCCGCCGCGTAGGTGAGGTGGGGCGGCAGGTCCGGGGTCACGCCGATCCGCCGCCACAGCTCCCGGACGGCCCGGTCGGCGGCGTCGTCGAAGAACACCACCAGCAGGTGCACCTAGTGCTCCCCGGGCAGCGCGAACAGGCCCTCGGCGGTCTGCTCGACCAGGCCGTCGACCAGCAGCGAGTGCAGGCACCGGTCCCGCTGGCCCGCGTCCGACCACACCAGGTCGAGCCGGGGCTTGGCGACCGGGCCGGTGGTGCCGCGCAGCACGTCCAGCAGCAGGCCGCGCACCTGCCGGTCGGTGCCCGCGAACCTCTGCACGGCCTTGGCCGGGCCGGCGTAGGCGGGGCGGCCGTTGAGCTGCCAGGCGCAGGTCGCCAGGACCGGGCACGCGGCGCACTTGGGCGCGCGGGCCGTGCAGACCAGGGCGCCCAGCTCCATCAGCGCCGCCGAGTAGGTCGCGGCGCGCTCCTCGGGCAGCAGGACGTCCACGTCGCGCAGGTCCCTGGTGGTCGACGGCGGGCCCGCGTCACCCGCGCCGTGCACCGCGCGGGCGACCACGCGTCGCACGTTCGTGTCCACCACCGGGCACCTGCGCCCGTAGGCGAACGCGGCCACCGCGCGGGCGGTGTAGGCGCCGATGCCGGGCAGCGCGAGCAGCACGTCCACGTCGTCCGGGACCACGTCGTCGTGCTCCTCGGCGATGGCCTGGGCGGCGGCGTGCAGCCGCAGGGCGCGCCGGGGGTAGCCGAGCTTGCCCCAGGCGCGCACCACCTCGCCCGGCGTGGCGGCGGCCATCGCGGACGGCGTGGGCCAGCGGGTCAGCCACTCGCGCCAGATCGGCTCGACGCGGGCCACCGGTGTCTGCTGGAGCATGATCTCGCTGACCAGCACGCCCCAGGCGGTGCACTCGGGCCGTCGCCAGGGCAGGTCGCGGGCGGTGTCGGCGAACCAGTCGAGGAGGAGGTCGGCGTCCAGGCTCATAACGCCGACCAGTCTTCCACGAACGGGTCAGACGACCTCGATCAGCTGCCCGGTGTGCACGTCGTAGACGAAGCCGCGGACCCGGTCCCTGTGGATCAGGAACGGGCTGTGCCGGACGCGGTTCACCGAGCCCCGGACGCTGTCCTTGACCTCGCGGAACGCCTCCACCGACCAGGTGGGGCGCAGGCCGGAGTCCTGCTCCAGCTCGTCCTTGAACGCGTCCTCGGTGACCAGCTCCAGCCCGCAGTTGGAGTGGTGCACCAGGAGGACCTCCTCGGTGCCCAGCTTGCGCTGGCTGAGGGCCAGCGAACGGATCATGTCGTCGGTGACGACGCCACCCGCGTTGCGCAGCACGTGCGCCTCGCCCTGCTTGAGGCCGAAGATCTCGAACACCCTGATCCGCGAGTCCATGCAGGTCAGAATGGCGATCTTCATCGACGGCCGGGGCGACGAGCGGTCGCCGGGGACGATGTTGCCGATCTCGGCGTTGCGGCGCAGCAGTTCGTCGATCGCGGTCATCGCGCACCTCCCTGTTCCCCGGGATTGGAACGCGGTTCCCGGATGCCGGCAAGTGGATCGGGCGGAGATCACGTTCATCACATCGGGTGGCCGATGCCTCACCGGATATTCCACGTCGCGGGGTTACTTTCGTCCGGTGATCGAGCCAACGGGCCCGCTCCCGCCGTCGGTGTACCTGCGGCGGCGCGCCCTGGCGGGCGCCGGCGCGGTGACCGCGCTGGTCGGTCTCACCTGGCTGGCCGCCGCCGTGCTCGGCGGGTCCGCCCCCGCCGCGCCGCCAGCCACCTCGACCCCGCCCCCGCCGGCGGCCGCGGCCACCGACCCGTCCTCCGCCACCACCGCCCCGACCACCTCGCCGCCGCCGCCCGCCCCGCCGCCCGGCCCGCCGCCGCCGTGCGAGGACGCGCAGCTGCACGTGGTCGCCGAACTCGACAAGCCCTCGGTCGAGGTGGGCGAGCGGCTGGGGTTGGGGATCGCGGTGTCCAACACGGGATCGCTGCCGTGCGCCAGGGACATCGGGCGGCACGTGCGCGAACTCGTCGTCACCACGGTCGACGGCGCGACCCGGCTGTGGTCGAGCAACGACTGCTTCGCCACCGGGGGCTCCGAGGTGCGCGTCCTGCGCCCGGGGGAGCGGTTCACCTACGGCCTGAACTGGTCGGGCACCACGTCGGAACCGGGCTGCGGCCCGCACCGGCGGTTCGGGCCGGGCGACTACCTGCTGATGGCGAAGGTGGCGGGCAAGCAGAGCGAACCCGTGGTGTTCCGGCTGACCTGAGCTTGACTTACCTAGGTAAGACAACGGTGTGGGTAGGTCGCGCAGGATCACCGGGCCGCTCCTGGACGTGCTGGAGGCGCTGGTGGCAGCCTTCCGGCAGGACGAGGAGCCGCACGGCTGGACGATCATGAAAGCGGTCGGGCGCTCGGGACCGACGGTGTACGGGGTCCTGGAGCGGCTTGAGGAGTGGGGCTGGATCACCGGCACGTGGGAGGAGTTGCCCGCCGACGAGAGCCGGCCGCGCCGCCGGTTCTACCGGCTGACGCCCAGCGGGCGGGTGGAGGCGGTGGCCCTGCCGGCCGAACGCCGGCCCACGCGCGGGGGTACGGCCCTCGGTGAGCCGTTACCCGGCGGTGGGTGGTGAACGGCTGGCTCGGCCTGGCGCTGAGCGTCGTGCTCGGGCTCGCGATCAACGAGTGCGGTGAGCTGTCGCCGTGGCTGGCCCGGCGGTTGGTCCGGTGGGCGGCGGGGGTCCGCTACCCCGATCGGGCCGAGGAGTTGGAAGCCCTCGTCGACGAGCGGCCCGCTGTGGCTGTCCACGCGGTTGGAGCCCCGGGCGCCCGTGGTGGTCTTCGCCGTCCTGATCACCGTGGGCGTGGGCTTCGGCATGGCGGTCGGGACCGGTCGGACGGTCTTCGGCGCCGCCCGTCCCGGGCGGACCGCCGGGGAGGCGTGACAAAAGCGGCGGGGCCCCGTTCCCGGGGCCCCGCCGCGACGCTCCACGACCTCACGGCCCGAACCAGCGCTCCTCCGCCGTCCCGCGCGGCGGCGCGGCGGTGGTGCCGTGGATCAGCTCCGTGGCCAGCGTGACCGAGCGGGGCCGGGAGCGCTCCGCCGAGTCCAGCAGCAGCTTGCCCGCCGCGCGGCCCTTCTCCAGCACCGGCTGCCGGACGGTGGTCAGGCCCGACTGCTCGGCCTCCCGGATGCCGTCGAAGCCGGTCACGGTCAGGTCCTGCGGCACGCGCAGCCCCCGCCGCTGCGCCTCGCCGAGCGCGCCCAGCGCGAGGATGTCCGACGTGCAGACCAGCGCGGTGATCTGCGGGTCGCGGTCCAGCACCTGGGCGGCGGCCGAGGCGCCCGAGGCGGTGGTGTGGTCGAAGCGCTCCACCACGGGGATCGAGCCCCAGTCCACGCCGACCGAGCCGAACGCCTGCGCGAGGCCGGCCAGGCGCGCCCGCTGCACGTGGAAGTGCGCCGACGCCTGCCGGTCCGGCGTCACGAAGCCGTCGTTGCGGTCGCGGGCCAGCCGCATGCACACCACGCCGACCCGCCGGTGCCCCAGCGTGATCAGGTGCTGCGCCAGCGAGTGCATCGCGGCCTGGTCGTCGATGCCCACGCGGTCGACGTTGTCGATGTCCGGCTGGTCGCACACGACCGTCGGCACCGGGCGCTCCAGCACGGCGGCGAGGTGCGGGTCGTCGTCGGGCACGGAGTAGACGACGAAACCGTCGACCCCCGCCCGGTGCACCGCGGCCACGTCCTCGCGCTCGGGGTTCGCGGGTACGAGCAGCAGGCCCTGCCCGGCGTCCTCGCACGCGAGCGCCAGGCCCTCCAGGAACCCGATCGCCGCCGGGTCGCGGAACGCGTAGGACAGGTTCTCGGTGAGCAGCAGGCCCACCGCGCCGGCCTTGCGCGTGCGCAGGGAACGGGCCACCGGGTCGGGGCCCGGGTAGCCGAGTCTTCTCGCTGTCTCCAACACCCGGCGTCGCAGCTCCGGTGAGAGCTGGTCGGGACGGTTGTACGCGTTGGACACCGTTGTCCGGGAAACACCCAGCTCCGCCGCCAGTGAGGCGAGCGTCGCCGGGCGTCGCACATGCATCGACCGCGCCATGAAGTGACCGTAACGGTTCAGAACCAATTACAGAAGTGGGGGTGACGGGCGTCCCTCAAATTCACCATCAGCGCAGGTTACTTCATGTTACCAGGTAGTAGTTTGGTCTAAACCAATGCGGGTGACGCGGACGACTCGCGCACCACCAGCCTGGGGCGGAAAACGCGCGTGTAATTGCCCGCCGGCCGACGCCGCCGATCGGGGTCGAGCCGGTGCACCAACTCGTCCACCGCGGCCGCCGCCATCTCCTCGATCGGCTGGGCCAGCGTGGTCAACGACGGCGAGCAGTACGACGCCAGCGGGATGTCGTCGAAGCCCACCACGGCCAGGTCGCCGGGCACCCGCAGCGCGCGGCGGTGCGCCTCGCGCAGCACGCCGATCGCCATGTGGTCCGACGAGCAGATCACCGCGGTCGGCCGCACCGTGTCGAGCAGCGCCGCCACCGCCACCGCGCCGCCCTCCGGCCCGAACGGCCCGTGCGCCACGAAGTCCGACGACGCGGGCAGGCCGTCCTCCTCCAGCGCCGCCGCCCACCCGGCGCGCTTGAGCCGCGACGGCAGCGACCGCGCCGGCCCCGAGACGAACCCGATCCGCCGGTGCCCCAGCTCCACCAGGTGCCGCGTCGCCGCGTACCCCGCGTGCTGCTCGTCCACGGTCACGTCCGGCACGTCCAGCGACGGCGTGGCCCCGTTGACGAACACCATGTGCACGCCGTCGCCCAGCAGCTTCGCGTAGTACGACGGCCGCGGCGCCTGCCCGAGCGGCACCTCGGTGTTGGTGATCTCCGGCGAGACGAACACCATGCCCTCGACGCCGCGCGCGAGGAGCATCCGCACGTACTCCTCCTCGCCCATGGCGGCCGCGCCGGTGGCGCGCGTGTTGCACAGCAGCGACGAGTAGCCCAGGCGCGCCGCGCGGACCTCCAGCGCCTCGGCGAACGCCGGGAACACCGGGTTCGACAGCTCCGGCACCAGCAGCCCGATCACGCCGGTCCGCTGGAGCGCCCCCAGCCCGCGCGGTGTGTACGGCATCTCGGCGAGCACGGCGAGCACGCGTTGGCGCGTTTCGTCGTTGACACCCGCCCGGCGGTTGAGCACCCGGCTCACCGTCGAGATGCTCACCCCGGCTGCCCTGGCGATCTCGGACAGACCGGACACCGTGCCTCCTAGCTTGGATGTGGGTGACGTGCAGCCTGCCGTCAGCGGCAAATTTTTGCAACGCCGACCGCGGTTTCGTCCGGGAACACCGGGCCGTTACGGCTTGGTTACCGTCCCGGCCTTGACCCGGCCCAGGTCGGCGGGATGAAATCCGCGTCAACAATTTCGCAAGTTCTTGCAAGAGCCTTCATCGCGATGAAGGTCCAGCAGGAGGGACGACAGCAACGATGCGACGTACCACCCTCGTGACCGCAGTGGCGGCAGCGAGCGCCCTCGTCCTCACCGCGTGCGGCGGTGGTGACGGCGGGTCGGAAGCCGGCGACTCCGGCGAGGTCACCTTCTGGGACACCAGCGGCCCGAACGAGAGCCCGGTGTTCACCAAGCTGGCGCAGGACTGCGCCACCAAGGGCGGCTACCGGGTCAAGACCGAGACGGTCGCCTTCGACCAGGCGCTCAACAACTACCGGACCGCCGCCCAGGGCGGGCAGGGCCCCGACGTGTTCCGCGCCGAGGTCGCCTGGGTGCCGCAGCTGGCCAAGCTCGGCTACGTGGTCGACCTGACCGGCACGGAGCTGGCGAGCGACACCTCCGACTTCCTGGACACCCCGCTGGGGTCCACGAAGTTCGAGGGCAAGTCCTACGGCGTCCCCCAGGTCACCGACTCCCTGGCGCTGTTCTACAACAAGAAGCTGCTGGCCGACGCCGGCGTCGAGCCGCCGAAGACCTGGGACGAGGTCAAGTCCGCCGCGGCCGAGCTCGGCGGCGAGAAGACCCTCTTCATCAACAACGACGCCTACTACGCGCTGCCCTTCATCTACGGCGCGGGCGGCGACCTGGTCGACGCCGAGGCGAAGAAGATCGTGGTCAACTCCGCCGAGAACGTGAAGGCGCTGGAGACCGCCAAGGGCCTGCTGGACGCGAAGGCCGCCGGCACCGCGCTCGACCCGGCCAACTCCTACAACAACATGCAGGCCGCGTTCACCTCCGGCGAGGTCGCCATGGTGGTCAACGGCCCGTGGTCGGTCGCCGACTACCTCAAGGGCGCCGCGTTCACCGACGCCGCCAACCTCGGCATCGCGCCCGTGCCCGGCGACACCGCGGGCAAGGGCACCGCGCCCGTCGGCGGCCACAACTACGTCATCCGCCAGGGCACCAAGGCCAAGGACTCCTCGGTCGAGTTCATCGCCTGCATGAGCGGCGTCGAGTCCCAGGTGGCCGTGGCCAAGGAGCTGGGCCTGCTGCCCACCCGCAAGTCGGCCTACGAGAACGCCGACGTCCAGGCCAACGAGGTCGTCTCCGCGTTCGAGCCGGTGGTCACCGCCGCGCACCCGCGCGCCTGGATTCCCGAGGGCGGCCAGCTGTTCGACCCGCTGAAGATCGCCTACGCGGACGTGCTGGCCGGCAAGAAGGACGCCAAGACGGCGCTGGACGAGGTCGCCAAGACCTACAAGGACACCGTCGTCCCCGACTACACCGTCGGCTGACAGCCTCGTGGGGGCTCCCCCGGCCGGGGGAGCCCCCACGGGCACGCGGAAGGAGACTTCGGTGCGCAGGTTCCTGGACCGGCACTGGTACGCGTACGCGATGGTGCTGCCGGTCGTGGTGGTCATCGCGGTGCTGGTGCTGTTCCCGCTCGCCCAGGGCGTGTACTTCACCTTCACGAACATCAACGAGGGCAACATCGCCAACCCGATCCTCGATCGGCCGGCGAGCTACGACTGGGTGGGGCTGGGCAACTACCTGAACGTCCTGTCCGGCGACACCAGCTTCGGCGCCTTCTGGGGCACCCTGGTCCGCACGCTGATCTGGACGTTCGGGTGCGTGTTCTGCCACTACACCATCGGGCTGGGCCTGGCGCTGCTGCTCAACCGGCAGGTGCGCGGGCGGGCGGTGTACCGGGTGCTGCTGATCCTGCCGTGGGCGGTGCCCGCGTTCATCAGCGCGTTCGCGTGGAAGTACATGTTCAACGCGCAGTACGGGATCATCAACCAGGGCCTGCGCGCCGTCGGCCTGCCCGACCCGGTGTGGCTGGGCCAGTCGGACTGGGCGCTGGTCGCGGTCATGATCGTCAACATCTGGCTCGGTGTGCCGTTCATGATGGTGGCGCTGCTGGGCGGCCTCCAGTCCATCCCGGGCGACCTCTACGAGGCCGCCGAGGTGGACGGCGCCACGGCGTGGCAGCGGTTCCGGCACGTGACGCTGCCCGGGTTGCAGGCGGTGTCCAGCACGGTGGTGCTGCTGGGCATCATCTGGACGTTCAACATGTTCGCGATCATCTACCTGATCACCGGACCGAACCCGAACACGCGGATCCTGGTGACCTACGCGTTCGAGCGGTTCTTCTCCGGCGCGTCCCGCGACTTCGCGGTGGCGTCCACCTACGGCGTGCTGATCCTGTCCGTGCTGCTCGTGTTCGCGGGCGTGTACCGGCGCGCGCTGCGCAAGCAAGGCGAGGTGTGGTGATGTCGGTCGAGGCGGCTTCCCTCAAGGCGACGCGGCCGGTCCGGGCGCCCGGGCGCGCCGACCGGTCGCGGTTGGCGAGCTTCGGCCTGCACGCGGCGCTGGTCGGCGCGTCGCTGATCGCGGTCTTCCCGGTGTTCTGGGTGCTGGTGACCTCGTTCAAGCCGGACGCGCGGGCCGTGGAGACCACGCCGAAGCTGGTCAACGAGTCCAGCCTGGACAACTACACGCGCATCCTGGCCGGGGAGAAGGGCGACTTCCTGGCCTGGTTCGGCAACTCGGTGCTGATCGCGCTGATGACCACGGTGCTGGCGGTGTTCCTGTCGGCGACCGCGGGGTACGCGGCCTCGCGGTTCCGGTTCCCGGGCAAGCGGTCGCTGATGCTGTCGTTCCTGGTCGTGCAGATGTTCCCGTTCGCGGTGCTGATCGTGCCGCTGTACAACATCCTGCTCGACCTGGGGTTGCAGGGCACGTCGTTCGGCCTGGTGCTGGTGTACTGCACGACCGCGGTGCCGTTCTGCACCTACATGCTGAAGGGCTACTTCGACACCATCCCCGGCGACATCGACGAGGCGGGCCGCGTGGACGGCCTGTCGCCGTTCGGCGTCTTCTGGCGGCTGGTGCTGCCGCTGGCCCGGCCGGGGCTGGCGGTGACCGCGTTCTACGCGTTCCTGACGGCGTGGGGCGAGGTGGCGTTCGCGTCGGCGTTCCTGTCGGCGGCGGACGAGTCGAAGACGCTGGCGGTGGGGTTGCAGGTGTTCGTGCAGCAGAACCGGACCGAGTGGGGCCACCTGGCGGCGGCGTCGATCCTGGTGGCGATCCCGGCGGTCGTGGTGTTCTACCTGGTGCAGCGGTTCCTGGTGACGGGGCTGTCGTCGGGCGCGGTCAAGGGGTAGGCCCGGACCCCGGCCGCGGTGGGCCCACCGTCCCGCCGCGGCCGGTTCAGACCGCGATGACCTCGACCATCGACTCCAGCCCGACGAAGATCGCCGCGCCGAGCTTTTCCGCGCGCGTCGCCGCGTGGTCGACCCGCGGCAGCCGCTTGTGGCGCTCGACGGGCTCCAGCGCCGAAAACTGGACCAATCCACCCGTTCCCGTAAGCGCTTGCAATCCCTAACGTTGCGGCAAAGCGTGGTAGTGAAAGGTGCGTCACATGGCAGAGGTCGCCTACGTCAAGGCGTCGCGGATCTTCCCCGGCAACCCGCCGGTCCGCGCGGTCGACGAGTTGTCCCTGGATGTCGCCGACGGCGAGTTCCTCGTCCTGGTGGGTCCGTCCGGCTCGGGCAAGTCCACCGCGCTGCGCATGCTCGCGGGTCTGGAGGACGTCGACGAGGGCGCCATCCACATCGGGGGCAAGGACGTCACCAACGTCCCGCCCAAGGGCCGCGACATCGCCATGGTGTTCCAGTCCTACGCGCTCTACCCGCACATGACCGTCGCGGAGAACATGGGCTTCGCGCTCAAGCTGCGCGGCGTGAACAAGGCCGAGATCAAGGAGAAGGTCGCCGAGGCGGCCAAGATGCTCGACCTCGGCAAGTACCTGGACCGGAAGCCGAAGGCCCTGTCCGGCGGTCAGCGCCAGCGCGTCGCGATGGGCCGCGCGATCGTGCGCGAGCCCTCCGTGTTCCTCATGGACGAGCCGCTGTCGAACCTGGACGCGAAGCTGCGCGTGGAGACCCGCGCGAACATCGCCGCCCTCCAGGCGCGGCTGGGCACCACCACGATCTACGTCACGCACGACCAGGTCGAGGCCATGACCATGGGTCACCGCGTGGCGGTGCTCAAGGACGGCCTGCTCCAGCAGTGCGACACCCCGCGCAACCTGTACGACAAGCCGGCCAACGCGTTCGTCGCGGGCTTCATGGGCTCGCCCGCCATGAACCTCAAGACCGTGCCGCTGACCGGTGAGGGCGCCAAGCTCGACGGCGTCGTGGTGCCGCTGGAGCGCCGCGCGCTGGACAAGGCCGCGGCCGAGGGCCTGTCCGAGGTCACCTTCGGCGTGCGGCCCGAGTCGCTGGGCCTGGTCTCCTCCGCCGAGCACGGCATGGAGATGGTCGTCGAGCTGGTCGAGGAGCTGGGCGCGGACGCGCTGCTGCACGGCTCGGTCCGCATCAACGGCACCCCCGAGCGGTTCGTGGTCCGCGTCGACGGTCGCACGCCGCCGACCCTGGGCCAGACGGTGAAGGTCGCCGTGCGCGACGCCGGCGAGGTCCACCTGTTCCACCCGGAGAGCGGTCTGCGCCTGACCGACTGACACCCGCGGTGCCCCGGAGGGCCGTCCCCGTTCACGCGGGGGCGGCCCTCCGACGTGTGCGACGACACCCGGTCGGTGCGGTCCGCGGTCGCGCGGAGTTCTAAACTGAACTCGACAACGGTTTCCATTGCCTCTGGTTCGCCCAGTCGAGGAGTGCGCTGATGACGGTCCGCAACATGATGATCGGGGCGGTGGCCACCGCGACCGCCGTCGCCCTCACGGCCTGCGGCGGCGGTCAGGACACCCCCGCCGCCGAGGACGACGGTCGGATCAAGGTCGTCGCCTCCACGAACGTGTGGGGCAGCGTGGTCGAGGCCGTCGGCGGCGACGCGGTCGAGGTCACCTCGATCATCGACGACCCGTCCGGCGACCCGCACTCCTACGAGAGCAGGCCCGCCGACGTGGCCGCGGTGCGCGACGCCCGGCTGGTGATCTTCAACGGCGGCGGGTACGACGACTTCTTCGCCACCCTGCTCGGTCCCGAGACCGAGGGCGCGAAGAAGATCGAGGCGTTCCCGATCTCCGGCAAGGCGTCGGGCCACGAGGAGCCGGGCCACGAGGAGCCGGGCCACGAGGAGGCCGGGGCGGCGGAGCCGACCGAGGACGGGCACGGCCACGACCACGCGGTCAACGAGCACGTCTGGTACGACTTCGAGACCGTCCACCGGGTCGCCGAGCAGGCCGCCGCCGACCTCGGCGAGATCGCCCCGGACCGGAAGGCCGAGTTCGAGACCAACGCCCGGGACTTCGGCGCGGAGCTCGACGAGCTGACCGCGGCGCTCGACGGCAAGGGCGCGGGCAAGCGGGTCCTCCAGACCGAGCCGGTCGCCCACTACCTGCTCGACGCCGCGGGCGTGGAGGACGCCACCCCCGAGTCGTTCAGCGACGCCGTGGAGGAGGAGACCGACGTGCCCGCCGCCGCGCTCGCCGAGGTGCTCGACCTGGTGACCGGCAAGCAGGTGTCCGCCCTGGTCAACAACGCGCAGACGGAGAACGCCGCCACCGGTCAGGTGGTCGAGGCGGCCCGTTCGGGCGGGGTGCCCGTGGTGGAGGTGACCGAGACGCTGCCCGAGGGCGCGACCGGCTACCTTGACTGGATGACCAAGCAGGTTGACGCCCTCGTGGGTGCGCTCGGCGCATGACCGCTCGGGGCGAGACGGCGCGGCCCACCGACCCGCCGGCGGTGGCGCTGCGCGGCGCGCGGCTGGCCTACGGCGACCGCGTGCTGTGGGAGGGCCTGGACCTGGACGTGGCGCCCGGGGAGTTCCTGGCCGTGCTCGGGCCCAACGGCTCGGGCAAGACCAGCCTCATCCGGGTGCTGCTGGGCCTCCAGCCGCTGTCCGCCGGCACCGTTCGGGTGACGGGCGGCAACCGGCGCATCGGCTACGTCCCGCAGCAGCGGGCCGTGGACACCACGCTGACCCTGCGCGCCCGCGACCTGGTCGGCTTCGGCCTGGACGGCCACGGCTGGGGCCTGGGCGTGCGCGGCCGGCACGAGCGGCGCGAGAAGGTGGACGCGGCGCTGGCCGCCGTGGGCGCCACCCGGTACGCCGACGAGCCGGTCGGCCTGCTCTCCGGCGGCGAGCAGCAGCGCCTGCGGGTGGCCCAGGCGCTGGTCGGCGACCCCGAGGTGCTGCTGTGCGACGAGCCGCTGCTCTCGCTCGACCTCGCCCACCAGCGCGTGGTCAGCGACCTGATCGACGCGCGCCGGCGGGCCGCGGGCACGGCCGTGCTGTTCGTGACGCACGAGATCAACCCGGTGCTGCCGCTGGTGGACCGGGTGCTGTACCTGGTGGAGGGCCGGTTCCGGGTCGGCACGCCCGCCGAGGTGATGACCTCGCGGGTGCTCACCGAGCTGTACCGCACGAACGTCGAGGTGGTCCGCGTGCGCGACCAGATCCACGTGGTCGGCGCGCAGCACGTGTGCGAGGACGAGCCGCACCACGTGGTGGATGAGGGTTGATGGAGAACTTCTTCGACTGGCGGCTGACCGTCGAGCTGCTGGGGTACGACTTCGTGCGCGACATGCTGGTCGCGGGCGCGGTGCTGGGCCTGGTGGCCGGGCTGATCGGCCCACTGGTGGTCACCCGCAAGATGGCCTTCGCCGTGCACGGCACGAGCGAGCTGGCCTTCACCGGCGGCGCGGCGGCCCTGCTGCTCGGCGTGGGCGTCGGGTACGGCGCGCTGGCGGGCTCCGTGGTCGCCGCGCTGCTGCTGGGGCTGCTCAGCGGGCGCGACTCCGACCGCGACTCGGTGATCGGCGCGGTCCTGGCGTTCGGGCTGGGCCTGGGGGTGCTGTTCCAGGCCCTCTACAGCGGCCGGGCGGCCAACAAGTTCGGGTTGCTCACCGGTCAGGTGGTCAGCGTCGGCTCGACGGACCTGTGGCTGCTGATCGGCTCGTCGCTGGCGGTGCTCGCGGTGCTGGCGGTCATCTACCGGCCGCTGCACTTCGCCAGCGTGGACCCGGCGGTGGCGGTGGCGCGCGGCGTGCCGGTGCGCACGCTGACCGTGGTGTTCGCGGTGCTGGTGGGCGTGGCCACGGCGTTGAGCGTGCAGGTCGTCGGCGCGCTGCTGGTGCTGTCGCTGATGATCACGCCGGCGGCGGCCGCGGTCCGGGTCACCGCGAGCCCGGTGAGGGCCACGGTGCTGGCGGTGGTGTTCGCCGAGGTGTCCGCGGTGGGCGGGATGCTGCTGTCGCTCGCGCCCGGGGTACCCGTGAGCGTGTTCGTGACGACCGTGTCCTTCCTGATCTACCTGGTGTGCCGGCTCGCGGGCCGCAAGCGGGTGCGGGCCCAGTAGGGCGGCGAACCGTCGCGGTATCGATTTGCTGAAAGATTCGGTTTCGAGGTTAGAAACGTCGAGGAGTGGGTACTCCTTGAGTGGGCCGACAGGCCCGAGGTGGTGACCGCGCTGGAACGAGCGTTCCATGACTCCGACGCTGAGGTGCCGGCACGCGCGCGGCAGGCCCTGGGGAAGGGCGGCTGACCGCGCCCCGCGCCGTGCCCCGGAACGAACCCCGACCTCTATGCCGATGCCGATGCGGATTCCGACGCCGACGCGCCCCCGGACCGGGCTCCGGCCGGGTGACCTCTCAGGCCGAGCGGGTGACCTCGGCCTGCGCCTCGTCCACCGGCTCGTCCAGCCGGGGCGCGGGCAGCAGCCGGACCTCGCCCGCGGCCACGCGCACCTGGTTGCGGCCGTTCTCCTTGGCCGTGTAGAGCGCGGCGTCGGCGCAGTGCTGGGCGTCCGCGAGGTGGTCGCCGTGCTCGGGCAGCACGGCCACGCCGATGGACGCCGAGATGGCGCCCACGTCCTGGTCACCGCCGATCGAGGGCAGGTTCCGGCCCCGCAGGGTGACCGTGTTGCGGTACTTGTCGGTGGTCACCACGGACATCTCGCCGATCGCCTCGCGCACCCGTTCCGCTATGGCGGTGCCCTGCGCGAGACCGGTGTCGGCGAGCACCACGACGAACTCCTCGCCGCCGTCGCGCCCGGCCACGTCGCCCGGCCGCAGCTTCTCCCGCAGTATCCGGCCGACCTCGGCCAGCACGGCGTTGCCCGCCGGGTGGCCCCAGGTGTCGTTGATCCGCTTGAAGTGGTCCAGGTCGATGGCGAGCACGGTCACCGGCTTGTTGTCGTGCCGGCAGCGCTCGGTGAGCCGGTTGGCGTACTCGGCCAGGCCGTTGGTGTTGAGCAGCCCGGTCCGGTAGTCGGTGTGCGCGTCCTCGGTGAGCCGGGCGTGCAGCTGCTCCTGCTCGCGCAGCAGCCGCTCCAGGTGCGCCCGGCGCTCGGCGGCGTGGTAGAGCAGCGAGTTGACCAGGATCACCGGGAACACCAGCAGCAGCGGGCCCACCCAGTGCGTGGTCATCAGCATGCCGAGCATGACGCCCGCGCCGAGCGTGGACAGCTCCAGCATGTTGTCCGCCCGCGAGCCCAGGAACTCCTGGATCCGGGTGTGCGGGGTGACGATCTTCAGCGCGATGGCGATGTTCATGCCCTGCGCGCCCCAGTTGACCACCGCGGCGGTCATCAGCACCAGCACCAGGCCGAGGTCGGGCACCACCCGGCCGGTCGAGCCCAGGGACACGCCGGACAGGTGCACGACGGCCCAGGCCAGCATGGTGCCGCCGAGGATGCTCGCCGAGGAGAACATGAACCGGTGGGGCTGCCGCCGCGCGATCGGCTGGATCAGGATGCGCATCCAGATCGTCGCCAGCACGGCCAGCGCGCCGGGCAGCGCGATGGCGGCGGCGAACGTCCAGACGGACGTGAGGTCGATGTGCGGGCCGGCCGATTCGTCGCGGCGCGATTCCTCCGCCCGCCACACGACCATCAGGTGCACGGTGATCGCGAACATCACCGCGGCGAACCGCAGCCAATCGGCGTCCTGAATCGTGCCGAGCGTGGTCAGCAGCCAAATGGCGGCAGCGGCTACGGCCGATTCGACGACCAGGAAGTAGGCCAGGGCGGCGGGTCGCAACGACCACAGGTCCCAGTTCCGAATCGAGGTCCAGCCGACTGCCCCAGACGCCTTGCGGTCAGTCAAACTGTTCTTCACCACGACCCCCTACCCTCTGCGCGGCGCCACGTGGCGAACGCCGTTCGCAGCCGCACGCCGGTGCCCGGGACGCGTTCCGAGGAGGTGTTCGCCATGCGCAACCGCGACATGTGATCCACCTTCCCGTCACCGGACCGAGTGTTCACCGTACGTGCCCGCTGCCTAGCGGGCCGCAGCCGAGGGGCCCTTCATGTTTGACAATCGCGATATGTGATGACTCCGTTTCAGATCGCCACCGCTTCGGGGTCGTGCCGGTTGCGCGCCCGACGCCAGGCTACGGTCGCCTGGGTGGCCAGGAGTAGTCCGATGCCACCCGCTCCCGCGATGGTCGCGGTCACCGACCCGATCGAGTGCGCCACGACACCGGCCAAGGCCATGCCGCCGCCCTGCGAGGACCGCAGCGCGGCCCGGCCGATGCCGTACGCCCTACCGCGGTAGGCGTCGGGCAGGATGCGCATCCACGCCGCTCGCGCGGGCGTGTGGTACGCACCGGCCATACCGGCTATGACCAGCAGCGCGATGGTCCAGGTCAGGTTCGGGTCGAGCGCGAACATGACCAGCGGGGCCAGGGACAGTATGGCGAGCGGCCCGATCAGCCGCTCGCGTTTCGCCGGATCGCGCACCACCCGGAAGAGGACCGCCACACCCAGGACGTTCGCCGCGGGCTCGATGGCGAGGATCAGGCCGACCGCCCACACGGCGTCCAGGCTCGCCGCCAGGGGCACGGCGAGTCCCTCGGGGACCATGGCGAGCCCGGCCAGCAGGCGCATGCCCATCAGGCTGCGCAGCCTGGGTTCGGTGACCAGGAGCGTGAACGCGCCTTTGGGGCCTTCGGGGTCCCGCTGGGAGCCGAGCGGGTCCGCGGCCGGCCGGTGCCGCACCGACACCTGGACCAGGACCGCCACCCACACGAACGTCGCCGCGTTGATGCCCAGCGCGACCTGCGGACCGGCCCCGATCACCAGGAAGCCTGCCGCCGCCAGGCCCACCATCTGCGCCACGTCCACCGACGTGCCGAACAGCGCCACGCCGTCGTCGTAGCGCTTGTCCGGCAGCACGGTCGGCAGGCTCGCCTCCTGGGCCGCCAGGAACGGCGTCGCGATCATCAGGACCACGACCAGCAGCACGACCATGAGCCACAGCGGCACGCCGGGCACGGCCATGAGCGCCATCAGGACGGCCTGGAGCCACGCGCAGCACACCATCACGGTGCGGCGGGGGAACCGGTCCGCGACCCAGCCGAGCAGCGGGCCGGAGATCAGCGGCGGGAACAGCGTCAAGGACCAGGTGAGGGCGGTCCAGGCGGCCGACTGGGTCCGTTCGAACACCAGCAGGGACAGGGCCACGGTCGCGAGCTGGTCGCCCACGGTGGACACCGTCGAGCCGATCCACATGCCGCGGAACTCGCGGTTGCCCACGAGTGCGCGGATGGTTCCCCCGGAAGTCACGAGCGCTCCAGGTCGGTCGGCCCCGATGAGTGAGTCACGTTACCCCCACCCGAAGTAACAATTCCCTCGGTCAGCACGGTAGAAGCTGTTGGATCTGCAATCTCTGTCCTACCACAGTGTGTACCCGAACGGAGCAGGTCGGTTACATAAAGTAGTTACAATAGCGAAAAAACGGGCACTTATTCTTGACAGTTGACCGTAGGTGACCCAGTTGGGCAATGTTCGCCTACCCTGCGTCGAGGTGCGCCTCCATTGGGTCGGCCGGCGCTGGGCCGACCGGTCCAGCACGTTCCCGCCGTCCGCCCGGTCGGTCGGCGCCGCCCGCGGGCAATTTGTTCGGCGTGCCGAGGTCTAGTCGATCTTCAGAACTGGTAGTAGAGGAACGGGCTGAAGGTTCCGCTCGCGACCAGGATCGCCGCGTACGCCACCCCGACCGTCATCAACGACACCCTAGCGGCTTTGGCGATCTTCGCGCGAGAGGACTCGAGGTAGGGACCGGTCACGGGTTCGCTCGGCATAACGACGACCGCCAGTGCCACCAGGAGCAGAACAATGCGCTGATTGGTCGCCGCCGCGCTCACGGCCTCGGTCAGCCCGTGGAAATCCGGCAACAACAGGTGGCCGATGATTGTGAACGCCGTACCGAGGTCGGGTGACCGGAAGAACACCCACCCGATAACGACCAGCACCGTGGTCAGGGCCCTGCGGGCAATTCGGGCCCCCGTCGCCGAGGGGGCGGATTCCCACCCGAATCGGCGCTCCACCACCAGCAGCGCGCCGTGGAACACGCCCCAAACCAGGAACGTCCAGTTCGCGCCGTGCCAGAAACCGGTGAGCACGAAAACGATCGACAGGTTCCGGTAGGTCTGGAGGGCGCCGCCGCGGTTGCCGCCCAGCGGGATGTAGACGTAGTCGCGGAACCAGCGGGACAGCGACATGTGCCACCGCCGCCAGAACTCCGTCACGGTCACCGAGGAGTACGGGCGCGCGAAGTTCTCCGGCAGCCGGAACCCCAGCATCCGACCCAGCCCGATCGCCATGTCGGAGTAGCCGGAGAAGTCGAAGTACAGCTGGAGCGTGTAGCCGATCGCGCCCAGCCAGGCCACCGCCGTGGTCATCTGGTCGGCCGGGGTGGCGAAGCAGGCGTCCACCATCGGCGCCAGCGAATCGGCGATGATCACCTTCTTGCACAGGCCCAGCGCGAACCGGGGGAAACCGGCGGCGATGTCGTCCAGGCGGTGCGTGCGGGGCTGCGGCAGCTGGTCGGCGATCTCCCGGAACCGCACGATCGGGCCCGCCACGAGCTGGGGGAACATCGCGATGTAGGTGATGAACGCGACCGGGTCGCGCAGCGCCGGGCGCTCGCCGCGGTAGACGTCCACCACGTAGGAGATGTGGTGGAAGGTGTAGAAGGAGATGCCGATCGGCAGGGCCAGCTCCACCACCGGCAGGTCGGCCCCCACCACCGAGGCGATGTCGTGCAGCTGCCGGCTGGCGAACCCGGCGTACTTCCAGACCAGCAGCACCGCCAGGTCCACCGCGACCGTGCCGACCAGCACCAGACGCCGGTCACCGCGGCTGCCCGGCTCCAACCGCAGCCCGGCCAGGTAGTTGACCACCATGCACCCGAGCAGCAGCAGCGTCGTGCCGCCCGCCCCGGACACGTAGAACAGCAGGCTCGCCACGGCGACCACGGCGTTGCGCCGGTTCCTGGGTGCGACGAGGACGGCCGCGAGCACGACCGGCAGGAAGAACCACAGGAACAGGGGCGTGGCGAAGGACATCGCCGCAAACTCTAACCGCCGCCCCACCACCCCGAGGCGGAACCACTCACATCACACCACAACCCAAGCCCCCGCCCAGCCCTGCCAGACCCCCCAACCCACGGCCCCAGAACCCCCAACTCACGAGGTCTGAACGCTCAACTCACCCAACCTGAACGTACGACTCGCGAGGTCTGAACGTACGACTCGCGCGGCGCGGGTGTTCGACACGCGCGCGAGTCGTACGTTCAGGACCACCGTGTCGTACGTTCGCGACACCCGAGTTCTACGTCCGGGACCGGTGAGTTGAGCGTTCGCGACTATCGGGGCCGGTCAGGCGCGGGCAGACTGGCGGCGTCGCCGGGCCACCTCGGCCAGCACCACGCCGGCGGCCACCGAGGCGTTCAGCGACTCCACGCCGGGCGCCATCGGGATCGACACCGTCTGGTCGCACGTCTCGCGCACCAGGCGGGACAGGCCCCGCCCCTCGGAGCCCACCACGACGACCAGCGGACCGGTCGCCAGGTCGAGCCCGTCCACGTCGACCGTGCCGTCCGCGTCCAGGCCCACGACCATCAGACCCGCCTCGGCCCACTCCTTGAGCTGGCGCGTCAGGTTCGTGGCCACCGCGATCGGCAGCCGCGCCGCCGTGCCCGCGCTGGTCCGCCACGCCACCGCTGTCACGCTCGCCGACCGGCGCTGCGGCAGCACGACCCCGTGCGCCCCGAACGCCGCCGCCGACCGCACCACGGCCCCGAGGTTGCGCGGGTCCGTCACGCCGTCCAGCGCCACCAGCAGCGGCGGGTTGCCCGACTGGGCCGCCAGCTCCAGCAGGTCCCGCGGGTCGGCGTACTCGTACGGCGGCACCTGGAGCCCGAGGCCCTGGTGCATCGCGCCGCCGGTGATCCGGTCCAGCTCGCCGCGCTGCACCTCCAGCACGGAGATGCCCCGCGACGCCGCGATCTGCACCGCCTCGGTGACCCGGTCGTCGGTCTCGACGCCCAGCGCCACGTACAGCGCCGTCGCCGGGATCTCCGCCCGCAGGCACTCGACCACCGGGTTGCGCCCGGCCACGATCTCCGGCGCCGCCTCGGCCGCCCGGCGCCGCTGCGACCGCTGCTGATCGGCCTTGGCCGCGGCGTTCGCCCGCCGGTGCGCCGGGTGGTTGGGCCGGTCCGCCGCCTTGGGCGTCGGGCCCTTGCCCTGGAGACCCTTGGCGCGCTGGCCGCCGGACCCGACGACCGCGCCCTTCTTGGAACCGGGCTTGCGCATCGCGCCCCGGCGCTTGGAATTCCCTGCCACGAGGTCAGTCGTCCTTCAAAGTCCACTTCGGACCGTCGGGGGTGTCCTCGACGGCGATCCCGGCCAGCAGCAGGTGGTCGCGCAACGCGTCCGCGCGCGCGAAGTCCCGCTCCCGCCGAGCCTGCTGCCGTTCCTCCAGCAGCCGGTCAACCAGCACGGCCAGCGCCCGGCCGCCCGCACCGTCCGCGGCGGACGACGCGTCGTGCCACCGGGGTGACAGCGGGTCCAGGCCGAGCACGCCGGTCATCGCCCGCACCGACCCGGCCGCCGCGCGGGCGCCCGCGTCGTCGCCCGACTCCAGCGCCGTGTTGCCCTCGCGCACCCGCCGGTGGATGGCGGCCAGCGCGCCCGGCGTGCTGACGTCGTCGTCCATCGAGGTCACGAACGCCGGGGCCAGCTCGCCCGAGTCGTCCACGGCCCCGGTCCGCTCGACCACGCGCCGCAGGAACGACTCGATTCGCCGGTACGCCGAGACCGACTCGTCCAGCGCCTCCGGCGAGTACTCGATGTGCGAGCGGTAGTGCGGGCCGACGAGGTAGTAGCGCAGCTCGGGCGCGCGCACCTGCTCCAGCATCACCGGGATGGTCACGGTGTTGCCCAGCGACTTCGACATCTTCTCGCCGCTGAGCGTCACCCACGCGTTGTGCATCCAGTAGCGGGCGAACCCGTCACCGGCCGCGCGCGACTGCGCCTGCTCGTTCTCGTGGTGCGGGAAGATCAGGTCGATGCCGCCGCCGTGGATGTCGAACGTGCCGCCCAGGTACGCGGTCGCCATCGCCGAGCACTCCAGGTGCCAGCCCGGCCGGCCTGGGCCCCACGGCGTCGGCCACGACGGCTCGCCCGGCTTGGCGGCCTTCCACAGCGTGAAGTCGCGCGGGTCGCGCTTGCAGGTCGCCGCCCACTCGCCCTGCGACACCTCGTCCAGCTTCTGCCCGGACAGCGCCCCGTACTCGGGGAACGAGGTCACCGAGAAGTACACGTCGCCCTCGGCGGCGTACGCGTGGCCCTTCTCGATCAGCCGGTCCATCAGCTCGACCATCTGCGTCATGTGCCCGGTGGCGCGCGGCGCGTACGTCGGGGGCAGGCAGCCCAGCGCGTCGTAGGCGGCCTCGAACGCCCGCTCGTGCCGGTACGCCCAGTCCCACCAGGCCGCGTCGTTCTCCCCGGCCTTGGTCAGGATCTTGTCGTCGATGTCGGTGACGTTGCGCACCAGGTGTACGGTCGACCCGTCGCGGGCCAACCAGCGGCGCAGCACGTCGAAGTTCAGGCCGCTGCGCACGTGGCCGATGTGCGGAACGCCCTGCACGGTGGCCCCACACACGTAGATCGACGCCGTTCCGCTGACCTGCGGGACGAACTCCCGCATCGACCGGGTCGCGGTGTCGAAGAGGTGGAGGCTCACACGCGAATGGTACGGGCGTTGGCCAGGGGGTATTGCACCGGCTGGTCAGGTGTGCTTGCGCAACGCCCGCAGCAGTGCGTCCGGCCGCGCCGAGGTCGGACACGGTTCCACGATCTCCACCGCGCACCCGATCGCCGCCGCGCCGCCGTCGGCCTCCGGGCTGTCGCCGATCATCAGCGCCTCGGACGGGTGCACGCCGAGCCGGTCGCAGGCGACGCGGAACAGCTTCGGGTCCGGCTTGGCGAACCCCTCCTGGTAGGACAGCACGTACTCGTCCACGCGGTGCTCGACGCCGTGACGTGCGAAGACGGGGCGGATGTCCCACGCGATGTTGCTCACCACGGCGGTGGGCAGCTCGGTGCCCAGCGCCTGCGCCGCGTCGGGGTAGGGCTGCCAGAACGCCGGGCTGAGCAGGTTCTCGTAGAACCCGACCGGGTCCGCCGCGCCGGCACCCGCGAGCACCGCGAGGTGCAGTTCGCGGTGCGCCACCGGGTCGAGGTCGCGGCGCTCCCACTCGGCCTCGTCGACGTCGAGCCCCTCGGCCACGCCGACCGGCGCGGTGAGCGCGCGCATCAGCTCGTCGTGCGCGGTGAGCGAGTCGTGCTCCAGGCGGAACAGGGTGCCCGAGAAGTCGAAGAGGACGGCACGGATGGTCACCCGATCACGCTACGAGGTCTGGACCACCCTTGGGAACAACCGAGACCAGTCTCACCGGTCGGACCGCGGTGCCGGACCGCGGTGCCGGACCACGGCGCTAGACCGCGTTGCCGGTGACCTTCGTCGGCGTCAGGCGCAGCACCACGCGCACCTTGCCCGGCCGGTCCTGCGGGAACTCCCGGCCGTCGTACTTGTGCGACAGGTCGCCGGCCAGCCGGCGGCCCACGTCCTCGGTGATCGTCACCGTGCCGCGGACCTCCGCGTACACCTGCGGGTCGGCGCCGCTCCAGATGCTCACGCTGGCCCGCGGGTCGCGGGTCAGGTTCACCGCCTTCGCCCGGTCGCGCAGGGTGGTGAACAGCAGGTCGTCGCCGTCGCGCGTCACCCACACCACCGAGGACTGAGGGCTGCCGTCCGGGTTCGTCGTCGCCATCACGGCGAAGTTGGGCTCGTCGACGAGCGCGCGCGTGACCGGGCTGAGGGTGACCGCCATGTCGATCACAGTACTGGCCGCCGGCCGCGCGTCGAGGGGCCGAAAGCGGCGTCTTCAGGCGTCCAGCGGCACCAGCAGGGCGGTCGCCACGGCGGCGATGCCCTCGCCGCGCCCGGTCAGCCCCAGGCCGTCCGTGGTCGTGCCGCTCACCGACACCGGCCCGCCGACGGCCGCCGACAGCACCTCCTGCGCCTCCTCGCGGCGCTTGCCGACCTTGGGCGCGTTGCCGATGACCTGCACCGCCGCGTTGCCCACCCGGTAGCCGGCCCCGGTCAGCAACCGGCGCACCTCGGCCAGGAAGTCCACCCCGTGCCGCCCGGACCACCGCGGGTCGCTCGTGCCGAACACCGCGCCCAGGTCGCCCAGGCCGGCGGCCGACAGCAGCGCGTCGCACAAGGCGTGCGCGGCCACGTCGCCGTCCGAGTGCCCGGCGCAGCCGTCCACGCCCTCCCAGCGCAGCCCGACCAGCCAGCACTCGCGGCCCGCCTCGACCTGGTGCACGTCCGTGCCGATGCCCACCCTGGGGATCGCGGGGGTCGTCACCGGGCTCCTCCACCGGACCGGACCAGCAGCGCCTCGGCCACCGCCAGGTCGAACCTCGTCGTGACCTTCATCGCGTCCTGGTGGCCCGGCACCGTGACGACCGGCACGCCGAGCCGCTCCACCAGGCCCGCGTCGTCGGTCGCGCGCAGGCCCGACCCGTGCGCCCGCAGCAGCACGCGCGCGTCGAAGCCCTGAGGGGTCTGCACCACCCGCAGCAACGCCCGATCGGGTGTGGCGACCACCACGCCGTCGGCGTCGACCTGCTTCACCGTGTCCGCGACCGGCAGCACCGGGATCACCGCCGGGTGACCCGCGGCGACCGCGTCGACCACCGCCCGCACCACCTCGGGAGGGGTGAACGCCCGCGCGGCGTCGTGGACCAGGACGATCGAGGTGTCGGGTATCTCACGCAACGCGTGCTCCAGCGCCAGGCGGACCGAGTCCGACCGCTCGGCGCCACCGGCCACGACGTGCACCGCCCCGCCGGCCTGGGCCAACGGGGCGGTGCACGCGTTCATGGTGTCTACATCGGACGGGGGCGCGGCGATCACCACGTGCCCCACGCGGCCGGACGCCAGGAGACCGCGCACCGCACGGACCAGCAGCGGAACGCCGTCGACCGGGACCAGCGCCTTGGGCATGCCGAAGCCCAACCGCTCACCCCGGCCCGCCGCGGGCACGAGCGCGACCACACCCATGTTCGCGGCTTCCCGAGTTCTTCCCTGGAACGATCAGGACGCGGTGGCGAGGACCTCGTCGAGGAGCACCTCGGCCTTGTCCTCGTCGGTGCCCTCGGCCAGCGCCAGTTCACTGACCAGTATCTGTCGAGCCTTCGCCAGCATCCGCTTCTCACCAGCGGACAGACCGCGATCCTTCTCGCGCCGCCAGAGGTCGCGCACCACTTCGGCCACCTTGTTCACATCGCCCGAGGCGAGCTTCTCCAGGTTGGCCTTGTACCGCCGGGACCAGTTGGTCGGCTCCTCCGTGTGGGGAGCACGCAAGACCTCGAAGACCTTGTCGAGACCCTCCTGGCCGACGACGTCGCGCACGCCCACGATCTCGGCGTTGTCGGCGGGGACGCGGACCGTGAGGTCGCCCTGGGCAACCTTGAGGACGAGGTACTTCTTCTCCTCGCCCTTGATCACGCGGGTCTCGATTGCTTCGATGAGGGCGGCACCGTGGTGCGGGTAGACGACGGTCTCTCCGACCTTGAAAACCATGTGTCCTCTGCCCCTTTCGCTAACCCCATCCTAACACGCCGAGCAATCCCCTCTTCGGCGTCCGGAGATCGGTTCGCGCTGGTCAGGGTCACGCAGAGGGTTGACAAATCACCCGGTCGCATGCAACGCCCGAGGTCGATCTTGCTCCACAGTGGACGGGTGGTCACCCCTGCGGGGCACCACGTGCCGCCGACTCCGCGTCGTCCCGTTAGGCTCCCCGACTGTGTGGTCGCGCCGCTCAGTACCGGCTCTACCGGGTGCGACCCGCCTCGTCAGCAGACCGGGAAGGATCCGAGCAGCCGTGGGTCGCGCACACCAGAAGTCCCCAGCGCCTCGTCGTCTGGCCGTCGTGGCCGCGCTGGCGGCGGGCCTCGGCCTGGTCGCCGCAGGTTGCAGCGCAGGTCAGATCACGCAGACCGACACGCAGGTCGCGGCGGTGAACGGCGCGAGCGGTGACGTGGGTCTCGTCTCGGTCCGCGACGCGCAGCTGCTGTTCCCGGTCGAGCACGGCCTGTACGAGGAGGGCGAGGACGCGCCGATCTCCCTGCTGATCGCCAACAACAGCGGTGAGGCCGACAAGCTGCTGGCCGTGACCAGCGATTCCTCCGAGCCCGCCGAGATCACCGGCGACACGCTGCTGGAGGGCACCTCGTCGATCCTGGTGGAGGCCGAGGAGGGGCAGTCGGGCAGCCACTCCAGCACCACCGCCTCGGCCGGCCGGACCGGTTCGTCCACGCCGTCGGGTTCGTCCTCGCCGTCCGTGACGAGCACCACGTCCCCGTCCGGGTCGTCCTCGGTGACCGGCACCACGACGCCGACCTCGGGCAGCGGCGCCACCACGACCACCGAGGCCGACAGCGCCTCGCAGTCGAACAACATGCCGACGACGCCGACCAAGCTCCCGTCGTCGGTCGACCCGACCGAGCCGGGGCTGGCCAAGATCGTGCTGAAGGGCCTGACGAAGCAGCTGCGGCCGGGGCAGACGATCCGGGTGACGTTCCTGTTCGAGAAGGCCGGCGAGCTGACGCTGGAGCTGCCGATCGGCGCCTCGCCCGAGCCGCGCCCGGCCGGCGAGTCCTCCGGCGGTCACTGAGCCGGTCGAGGCCGCACCGGACGGCTGAACGCTTCGCAGGGGTCCCCGCCAGGGGACCCCTGCTTTTATTTTGCCCGTTGGCACCGACAATTTCGCAGGTCGAGTGGTGGCCTGTGGACAACTCCGCCGGCGGGGTCATTGCTACCCATTCCGGTTGTTGTTCGCTGATTGCCGCTGGCCGCTGGCCGCTGGCCGCTGGCCGCTGGCCGCTGGCCGCTGCCGCTGGCGCTGGCTGCCGCTGGCGCTGCCGCCAGCGCTGGCGCTAGCTGCTGGCCGCTGGCGCTGACTGCCGCTGGCCGCTGGCTGCTGTTGGCCGCCGCCGGTTGGCCCCACCGTCCCGGCTCGCCCGGGGCGCCGCCCGGCCGGCCACGGTCCTGGCACGGCCAGCCCACCGCCCTGGCCCACCCGGGCCCCCACCGCCCACCAGCCCACCCCGGACCTGTCGGTGGTCCCGGTTAACCTCCGACACCGTGGCGAAAACAGCACGGGTGGCCAAGCCCACGTACCGGTGCGCCGAGTGTGGGCACGAGGTGGCCAAGTGGGTGGGCCGCTGCCCCGAGTGCCAAGCCTGGGGCACGGTCGAGGAGCGCGGCGTCAGCCGGGCCGCCCGGGTGGTGGCCGGTGCGCCCAGCGCCCCCGCTCGCCCCATCGGCGAGGTCGACATCGAGTCCGCCCGCGCCAAGCGCACCGGCGTCGACGAGCTGGACCGCGTCCTCGGCGGCGGCCTGGTGCCGGGCGCCGTCGTGCTGCTGGCCGGGGAGCCCGGCGTCGGCAAGTCGACCCTGCTGCTGGAGGTCGCCTACCAGTGGGCCGCCCGCGCCGGCTCGCCCTCCCTCTACATCACCGGCGAGGAGTCGGCGGGCCAGGTCAGGTTGCGCGCCGAGCGGACCGGCAACATCCACGGCGCCATGTACCTGGCCGCGGAGAGCGACCTCGGCGCGGTCATCGGCCAGATCGACGCCGTCGACCCCGGGGTGCTGATCGTGGACTCGGTGCAGACCATGTCCTCGCCCGAGGTGGACGGCACCCCGGGCGGCGTCACGCAGGTCCGCTCGGTCACCGCGACGCTGCTCGCCGTGGCCAAGGAGCGCTCGCTGCCGATCGTGCTGGTCGGCCACGTCACCAAGGACGGCTCGGTGGCCGGTCCCCGAGTGCTGGAGCACCTGGTGGACGTGGTCCTCCAGTTCGAGGGCGACCGCCACTCCAGCCTCCGCCTGGTCCGCGGCATCAAGAACCGGTTCGGCGCGGCCGACGAGGTGGGCTGCTTCGAGCTGCGCGACGACGGCATCGTGGGCGTGCCCGACCCCTCCGGCCTGTTCCTCAACCGCCGCGAGCAGGACGTCACCGGAACGGCGGTCACCGTGGTGGTGGAGGGCAAGCGCCCGCTGCTGGGCGAGGTCCAGGCGCTGGTCACGCCGACGAACCTGCCGTCACCCCGGCGGGCGGTCAGCGGGCTCGACTCGGCCCGCGTGGCGATGGCCCTGGCCGTGCTGGAGAAGCGCGGGCGGATGGCCATGCACAACAAGGACGTGTTCACCGCCACGGTCGGCGGGATGCGGCTCACCGAGCCCGCGGTGGACCTCGCGGTGGCGCTGGCGATCGCCTCGGCCGCCACGGACACGCCGCTGCCGCACGACCTGGTGGTGGTCGGCGAGGTCGGCCTGTCGGGCGAGCTGCGCCGCGTCAACGGCGTGGGCCGCAGGCTCACCGAGGCCGCCCGCCTGGGCTACACCAAGGCCCTCGTGCCGCCGGACGCCGGGCCGCTGCCGGGTGACACGCGGGCGCTCGTCGCGCACGACCTGTTCGAGGCCCTCCAGCTGCTCAAGCTCGCGAAATAGCGAACGCGCCCGGTGCGGTGGGCACCGGGCGCGTTCGTGGACGACCTGCCTACTTCGCCGCCGCCAGCAGCTGGGCGCAGCGGATCAGGCCCAGGTGGCTGTACGCCTGGGGGTGGTTGCCCAGGGAGCGCTCCGCGATGGGGTCGTACTCCTCGGGCAGCAGGCCGGTGGGTCCGGCCGCGTCGACCATCTGGGCGAACAGCTCCTCGGCCTCGGTGCGGCGGCCGGTGAGCAGGTACGCCTCGATCATCCAGGCCGCGCAGAGGTGGAAGCCGCCCTCGTCGCCGGGCAGGCCGTCGTCGCGCCGGTAGCGGTAGACGGTCGACCCCGAGCGCAGCTCGGCCTCGATGGCGGTGACGGTGGCCTGGAAGCGGTCGTCCGCGGGGTCGACCAGGCCGGTCAACCCGACGTGCAGCGACGCCGCGTCGAGGTCGTCGCCGTCGTAGGCGGTGGTGAAGGACTGGGCCTCCTCGCTCCACCCGTGCTTGAGCACGTCGCCCGCGATGGTGTCGCGCAGCACCGGCCAGGACGGGTCGACCTCGCGGTCGTAGAGCCCGGCCAGCGTCACCGCCCGGTCGAGAGTCACCCAGCACATGACCTTCGAGTACACGTGGTGGCGCGGCGCGTGCCGCTCCTCCCAGATGCCGTGGTCGGGCTCGTGCCAGCGGCGGGCGACCGCCTCGGCCATGGCCTGCACCATGCGCCAGTCCTGGTCGGTCAGCGAGCCGCGCGCGGCGGCCAGCTGCATGACCAGGTCGACCACGGGCCCGAACACGTCGAGCTGCACCTGCTGGTTGGCCAGGTTGCCCACGCGCACCGGCCGCGACCCGGCGTACCCGGGCAGCGTGTCGATGACCGCCTCGGCGCCCAGCATGGTCCCCTGGAGCGTGTAGAGCGGGTGCAGGCGCTCCGGGCCGGGCAGGGTCTCCAGGACCCCGTGCAGCCACTGGAGGTACGCCTCGGCCTCGCCCAGCGACCCGACCGACACCAGCGCCTGGGCGGTCAGGGCGGCGTCGCGCAGCCAGCAGTACCGGTAGTCCCAGTTGCGGATGCCGCCCAGCTCCTCGGGCAGCGAGGTGGTGGCGGCGGCCATGATCGCGCCGGTGTCGTGGTGGACCAAGCCCTTCAGCGTCAGGGCCGAGCGCAGCACCAGGTCGGGCTCGACGGTGGGCAGCTTGAGCGTCGCCGCCCAGTCCGACCAGTGCGCGCCGGCGCGGGCGCGCCGCTCCGGCTCGCCCAGGGTGGCCTCGGACAGGTCGTCGGTGCCGCAGCGCAGCTCCAGCAGGATCGGCGCGCCCTCGCGGGGGCGCACGACCGCGGTGGCGGTCTCCTGGAGGCCGTCGCTGCTGATCTCCCAGTCCACGCCCGGCGAGCGCAGCACCATCGGCTCCGAGGTGCCCACCACGCGCAGGCCCTCGCGCTCGCGCAGCAGCCGCACCGGCACCTGCCCGAACTCCGGCCGCGGCGCGAAGGTGATCACCGCGTTGGTCGAGCCCGAGATGCGCCGCACCAGGTCGGTGCGGTGCGCGGGCACCCCGTGGTCGAGGTAGTCGGTCACCAGCAGGCGCGACCAGCGGGTCTCCACGATCATCGTGCCCGGCACGTACCGCTGGCCCAGGGGCAGCGAGCCGTGCTCCGGCTTGATCGAGAAGTGGCCCGCGGACGGCCCGCCCAGCAGGTCGGCGAACACCGCCGCCGAGTCCGGCTCCGGGTGGCACAGCCAGTTCACCCGGGCGTCCGGCGTCAGCAGCGCCACCGACCGCTCGTTGGACAGCATGGTCATGCGCTCGATCGGCACCGCCTGGTCGCCGTGCAGCCAGGCACGCCGCTCCTCCAGCAGGAACGCCAGCACCGTGGCCACGTCCAGCGTGTCGGAGACGGAGTACTCGGCCAGCGACTCGCCCTCGCCGACCTTGATGCCCACGTCGGGGCCGGTCAGCCGGGCGAACGCCTTCTCGTCGGTCACGTCGTCGCCGACGAAGACGGCCGCGGTCGCCGACGCGCGGTGCCGCAGCACGTCCAGGGCGTGGCCCTTGTCGGTCTGCACCACGGCCAGCTCGATCACGGCCTTGCCCTCCGTGACCTGCACGCCGTCCCAGGTGGCCGGACCGGTGCGCACGGCGTCGAGCACCCGTTCGCCCACGGTCGGGTCGGCGCGGCGGACGTGCACCGCGATGCTGGCTGGCTTCACCTCCAGACCGACGCCCTCCTGGCCGGCGACGACCTCCTCCAGGGCGGTTTCCAGGCGGCGGTGCAGGGCTCGCGCGTCGGCGTCGAGGGCGTGCACGAAGCCGACGTCGAACTCGGAGCCGTGCGAGCCGACCAGGTGCACCTCGGACGGCAGGCGCGAGAGTGTTGCCAGGTCGCGCAGCGCGCGCCCGGAGATCACCGCGGTCGTCGTCTCGTGCAGACCGGCCAGCGAGCGCAGCGCGCCCACCGACTCGGGCAGCGGACGGGCGTCCTCGGGGTTGGCCACGATCGGAGCCAATGTCCCGTCGTAGTCGCAGGCGACCAGCAGGCGCGGTGTACGAGCCAGCTGCACGATCGCACGGCGAAGTTCGGCGGGGAGGGCCTCGGCGGTCAACGCCCCTCCTCAATGCTCGGTGGGACAGGTAAGGTATCTGGTCTGAACTGATTCAGACCGCGGTCTGCGTGCCCAGTGCGTCAAGGAACGATCGCGCCCAGCGGTCTACGTCGTGTGTGAGGACTTGGCGTCGCAGCGCGCGCATCCTACGGCGACCTTCGGCCGGATCGAGTGTGAGGGCGGCTTCCAACGCGTTCTTCACGCCGTCCAGGTCGTGGGGGTTGACGAGGAACGCGCTCGTGAGCTCGGCGGCCGCGCCGGCGAACTCGGACAGCACCAGGGCGCCGCCGAGGTCGTACCGGGTGGCGACGTACTCCTTGCAGACGAGGTTCATGCCGTCGCGCACCGGGGTCACGACCATCACGTCCGCGGCCGACATGAACGCGGTCAGCTCGCGGCGGTCGACCGATTGGTGCAGGTAGTGGACGATCGGGTGGCCCACGGTGGAGAACTCGCCGTTGATCCGGCCGACGATCTGCTCGATCTCGCTGCGCATCTGCTTGTAGTGCTCGACGCGCTCGCGGCTGGGCGTGGCCAGCTGCACCATGGTGACCTCGGTGGGGTCGACGCGGCCGTCGGCGAGCAGTTCGTAGAGCGCGCGCAGCCGCACGTCGATGCCCTTGGTGTAATCGAGGCGGTCGACGCCCAGGAAAATCTTCTTCGGGTTCCCGAGGTCTGCCCGAATTTTGCGGGCCTGTTTCTGGACCTCCTTGTCGCGGGCCAGCGCGTCCAGGCCGGCGGAGTCGATGGAGATCGGGAAAGCGCCCACGCGCACCGTGCGGTCGCCGACCTGGACCACGCCGGGCCGGGTGCGCACGCCGACCGCGCCGCGGCTGGGCTCCAGGCCCACCAGCCGCCGGGCCAGCCACAGGAAGTTCTGCGCGCCGCCGGGCCGGTGGAAGCCGACCAGGTCCGCGCCGAGCAGGCCGCGGATGATCTCGGTGCGCCACGGCAGCTGCATGAACAGCTCGACCGGCGGGAACGGGATGTGCAGGAAGAAGCCGATGCGCAGGTCCGGGCGCAGCTCGCGGAGCATCGCGGGCACCAGTTGGAGCTGGTAGTCCTGGACCCACACGGTCGCGCCCTGCGCGGCGACCTTCGCGGTCACGTCGGCGAACCGCTGGTTCACCCGCACGTAGGTGTTCCACCAGCGGCGGTGGAACGCGGGCGGCGCCACCACGTCGTGGTAGAGCGGCCACAGGGTGCCGTTGGAGAAGCCCTCGTAGTAGTCGGCCACCTCGGTGGCGCTCAGCGACACCGGGTGCAGCTGGAGGCCGTCCTCCTCGAACGCCTCCACGTCCGCGTCGGCGATGCCGGGCCAGCCGACCCACGCGCCGCTGTGCGCGCGCAGGAACGGCTCCAGGGCGCTGACCAGTCCACCGGGGCTGTGCTTCCAGCGCTGGGTGCCGTCCTCCAGGCGCTCCAGGTCAACCGGGAGGCGGTTGGCCACGACCAGGAAGTCCGCGCCGTTCTCGCCAATGCTGCTCACCGGGTAGCGCCTCCTCAGAGATCCGTCTCGCCCACGTCGAAGGTTAGTGGGAACGTGCAGGCTGGATGCCCTGTCGTCGGTCCTGTCACACTGTGTTGACTTGACGAAAGTACGTCAGGTGGGCCAGGTCACGTGGAAACCGCGTGATCAGGCTCTACCTGCGCACACGGGCCACCAGTCGGCCCACGCCGGAGCGCACCGGCCGCCCCAGATGTTCACCCAGAACGACGCCGCCGGCGAGCGCCAGCGCGGTGCCCGCGGCGAGCACGAGGATCGACAGGCCGGCCGGGTCGCCCTCCGCGGTGAGCCGGTAGAGGCCCAGGTAGGTGGTGTAGCCGGGCAGCAGCGGCACCACCCCGGCGACCGCGACGACGGTCGGGGGCACGCGCAGCCGGCGGGACACCACCTTGCCGCCGAAGCCCACCGCGGTGGCCGCGACGGCGGCGGCGGTGACGGCGTTCGTGCCGGTGAGGGTGAGCAGGCCGGAGCAGGCCGTGCCGACCGCGCCCGCCGCGGCGGCCGGCAGCAGCGCGCGGGGCTGGGCGTAGCTGGCCAGGGCGAAGCAGGCGGAGGTGGCCGCGCCGGCGGCGAACTGCACCGGCAGGTCCGAGATCAGCGGCGGCAGCGGGTCGGCGATCGTGGTCCGCACGCCCCACTGCACCCCCGCCCGCAGGGTCAGCGCGACGCCCGCGATGAGGCCCGCGGTGAGCAGCGCGACCTCGACCGTGCGGGCGGCCGCGGTGATGTTGTAGCCGGTGATCGCGTCCTGCACGGTGCCCACCAGCGACAGCCCGGACAGCAGCACCACGATGCCGGTGGCCACCAGCAGCGACGGGCGCACGCCGGGCAGCAGGTCCGTGGCGTACATGGCCAGGGCCGCCGCGGTGGCCAGGGCGCCGCCGACGACCTGCTGGAAGAAGAACGGCAGTGCCCGGCGGTTGAGCACCCGGCCGACCCGGTCGATGAGCGCGGTGACCAGCGCGGCGGCCAGCGCCAGTGCCGGCCCGCCGCCGACCAGGAACGCGACCGAGGCGGCCATGCCCGCCCAGGCCAGCGTGGCGACCCAGCGCGGGTAGGGGTGGTCGGCCCGGGTGATGCGGTCGATCTCGGCGTGGGCCAGGTCGGCGGTGACCCGGTCGGCGGTGACCCGGTCGGCGGAGATCCGCCGGATCAGCTCCTCCACGGCGGCCAGCCGCGTGTAGTCCAGGCCGCGGGTGCGGACCACGCGCATGGACGTGACCGGCGCGGCCTCGGTGCCGCGCGGGCAGGACACGGTGATCGAGGTGTAGGTGACGTCGGCCTCGGTGCGGGGCAGGCCGTAGGCGTCGGTGACGGCGAGGATGGTGGCGGTGACGTCCGCCGCGCCCGCCCCGCCGGCCAGTTGCGCCTCACCGACGCGCAGGGCCAGGTCCAGCACGAGGTGGACCGTCGAGTCGTCCGGGACGGCCGGTCCCTCGACCGGCCGTTCCCGCTTCCGCCGCCGGTGTCGACGCCACAGCCGCACCCGTGCCTCCTGGTCGGGGGTTGGTCCGGTCGCCACGCCCGACCGCTGCGAATTTGCGGCTGTGTCCTGCGCCACCCCCGGACGAGGGACCTGGACAGGATTATCCGATCACTGTCCGTTCAATACTGTTGATACCGCTGGCCAGCACTTTTGCGGTCCGGTGGCACCACCCGGACGGTACCTCCACCCTCCGGACGGACCAACGCGGGGACACGGTGAGCAGACCGTTCGCCGCAGGTGGCACCCCCTGGGGGCGCTTACGATGTTCCCGGCCTCCGGGTCGTGCCGGTGTAGCTCAATTGGCAGAGCGCTCGCCTTGTAAGCGAAAGGTTGCGGGTTCAAGTCCCGCCACCGGCTCCACGCGGGTCTCGCGGACCGCGTCGGACGTGCCGTCCGGCGACCCGCGTTCGAGCCGGGGCGGGGGTGCCGCCGGTGACCGCAGGTCCGGCGAGGGGCGGGCACGCGTGCCAAGGTGGGTCCATGGCCTACCGACCCGACGGATCGCGGTACGACCGGATGACCTACCGCCGCTGCGGGCGCAGCGGCCTCACACTGCCCGCGGTGTCGCTCGGCCTGTGGCACAACTTCGGCGACGACCGGCCCCACGAGCTGGGCCGCTCGATCATCCGCCGCGCGTTCGACCTCGGCATCACGCACTTCGACCTGGCCAACAACTACGGCCCGCCCTACGGCAGCGCCGAGGCCAACTTCGGCCGCGTCCTGGCCGAGGACCTGCGCCCGTACCGCGACGAGCTGGTCATCTCCACCAAGGCGGGCTACGACATGTGGCCCGGCCCGTACGGCGAGTGGGGCTCCCGCAAGTACCTGCTGGCCTCGCTGGACCAGTCGCTCGGGCGGCTGGGCCTGGACTACGTCGACATCTTCTACTCGCACCGGTTCGACCCGGACACGCCGCTGGAGGAGACGGTCGGCGCCCTGGTCAGCGCGGTTCGGCAGGGCAAGGCCCTCTACGTCGGCATCTCGTCCTACTCGGCGACCAAGACCCGCGAGGCGGCGGAGCTGCTGCGCGCCGCGGGCGTGCCGCTGCTGATCCACCAGCCCTCCTACTCGATGCTCAACCGGTGGATCGAGCGGGAGCTGCTCGACGCGCTGGGTGAGCTGGGCACGGGCTGCATCGCGTTCTCTCCGCTCGCGCAGGGGATGCTCACCGACAAGTACCTGGGCGGCATCCCCGAGGGCTCCCGCGCCACGCAGGGCAAGTCGCTGTCGACGGACCTGCTGACCGAGGCGAACCTGGCGCACGTGCGGGCGCTGGCCGAGGTCGCGGCGGGTCGGGGGCAGACGCTGGCGCAGCTCGCGCTGACCTGGGCGCTGCGCGACCCGCGGGTCACCTCAGTGCTGGTCGGCGCGAGCAGCGTGGCGCAGCTGGAGGACAACGTCGCCGCGCTCGACGGGCCGCCGCTGACCGACGACGAGCTGGCGCGAATCGAGGAGCACGCCGTCGAGTCCGGGGTGGACCTGTGGGCGCGGTCGTCGAACGCCGGGTAGCTCGGCGGCCCTGAGGCGGGCGGCGGGGCGGTGGTCGGCTTCGGCTCGTGGTGGTGTGGAGCCGGGTGGTGCTGAGCGGGTGGTGCTGAGCGGGTGGTGCTGAGCGGGTGGTGCTGAGCGGGCGGCGCGGAGCCGGGTGCCGTGGAGCCGGGTGCCGTGGAGCCGGGTGCCGTGGAGCCGGGCGGCGCGGGGTCAGGTGGTGCGGCGCGGCAGCCGGACCTCGAACACCGTCGAGCCCGGCCCGCTGTCCACCACGACCGTCCCGCCGTGCGCCACCACCAGCGACTGCGCCACCGCCAGCCCCAGCCCGCTGCCGCCCCGGCCCCGGGTCCGCGAGTCGTCCACCCGGTAGAACCGGTCGAAGATCCGGCCCTGGTCGGCGGTCGGGATGCCGGGGCCGGAGTCGCCCACCCGCAGCACCACCCGGCCCGGCTCCACCGCCAGCGACAGCGCCACCGCCGTCCCGGCCGGGGTGTGCACGGCGGCGTTGGTCAGCAGGTTGTCCACCACCTGCCGCAGCCGCACCGGGTCGAACGCCAGCCGCACCGGGTCCGGGGGCGTGGTCACGTCCAGCGGGTGCGTCGGGCGGGCCGCCCGGAACGCGTCCGCCGCCTCGCGCGCCAGCGCCGCCAGGTCGCCGTCGGCGAGCCGGAGCGGCGTCTCCACCTCGGCCGCGTCGAGCCGGGCCAGCAGGAGCAGGTCGTCCAGCAGCACGGTCATCCGCGCCGCCTCCGACCGCAGCTTCTCCAGGTGCGCCTCGCGCTCCCCGGGCGCGTTCGCCGCCGCGTACCGGAACAGGTCGGCGTACCCGCGGATCGAGGTCAGCGGCGTGCGCAGCTCGTGCGAGGCGTCCGCGATGAACCGCCGCAGCCGCTGCTCGGCGGCGGTGCGGGCGGCCAGGGAGGCGTCGATGTGATCCAGCATCGTGTTGAACGCCGTGCGCAGCTCCTCCACCTCGACGCCGCCGCCGTCGCCCGCCGCGCGCACCGGCAGCCGCGCCGAGTCGGTCAGGTCGTGCGAGGTGATGTCGTGCGCGGTCTGCGCCATGTCGCTCAGCGGCTGGAGCCCGCGCCGCAGCACCGCCCGCCCGATCACCACGAACGCCACCAGCGCCAGCAGGAACGCCGCCACCTCGACCAGCACCAGCTGCCGCACGGTGGTGGTGATGTCGTTCATCGGGGCCGCGCTGACCATCACCACGCCGTCGGCCACCTCGCAGCCGCGCAGCCGGTAGGTGCCCAGCCCCTCCAGGTACTCGGTCCGGAACGCCGGCTCCTCGCCGCCGATCACCCGCAGCGCCACGTCGGTGAACTCGGTGGGGTCGTCGGGCAGGCCCTCGGTGTCCAGCGGCCGCGGTTGGCCGTCGCGCACCTCGTAGAGCGCCGAGTACCAGCCGTAGCCGGAGCTCTTGAGGGTGTTGTTGCGGTCGTACTCCTTCTTCAGCGACACCTGGGTGGTGGCCATCTGGTCGTCCATCCGGCGCGCCAGGTACTCCTCCATGGACGTCGCCATCACGGTGCCGACCACGGCGAACACGGCCAGCGCCAGCGCGCCCAGCCCGAGGGCCAGGCGCGTGCCCAGGCGCAGCCGGCCCCACCGGGGCGGGAACGTCACTCGGCGGCCCGCCGCAGCACGTAGCCCACGCCGCGCACGGTGTGGATCAGCGGCTCACCGCCGTCGTCCAGCTTGCGCCGCAGGTGCGACACGACCAGCTCCACCACGTTGGACCGGCCGCCGAAGTCGTACTCCCACACGTGGTCGAGGATCTGCGCCTTGGTCAGCACGGTCGGCGACCGGCGCATCAGGTACCGCAGCAGCTCGTACTCGGTCGGCGTGAGCGTGACCAGCCGCCCGCCCCGGCGCACCTCGCGGGTGTCCTCGTCCATCGCCAGGTCGGACACCTTCAGCACCGACCGCTTCCAGGTCGGCCCGGTCGACCGCCGCAGCACGGCCCGCAGCCGCGCCATCAGCTCCTCCACCGAGAACGGCTTGACCAGGTAGTCGTCGCCGCCCCGGGTCAGGCCCGCGACCCGGTCGGCGGTGCCGTCGCGGGCGGTCAGGAACACCACCGGCACCATCGCGCCGGACGAGCGCAGCCGGTCGAGCACGGTGAAGCCGTCCAGGTCGGGCAGCATCAGGTCGAGCACCACGATGTCGGGGTGGAACTCGGCGGCGGCCCGCAGCGCCGCCTCCCCGCTGCCCGCGGTGGCGGCCTGCCAGCCCTCGTACCGCGCGACCGTCGCGACCAGGTCGGCGATGTGCGGTTCGTCGTCCACCACGAGCAGTCGAACCGGGTTGCCCTTGTCCACGTGCCCATGGTGCGCCGCCCCCGCGCGGGCGCGCGGGCGACCCCGTCGGATCAACAGCTTTTCGACAGGCGCGGGACAGGGAGGGCGCGGCTCCCCCGAGCGGGCCCGGTGGGGTGACCGCCGGACAGGGCCGTGACGACCGCCGCGCCGTGGCGCCCGCCGCGCCCCGGCCCGCCGCTCGCGGTGCGGTAGACAGTGCGGGTGAGCGGGGCGACTACCCGGCCACCGCGGGGCTTCCGGGCGCTGGTCGACGAGGGCACGTGGCGGGCGCTGCTGGAGCGCGGGGTGCCGCGCGAGTACCGGCCGGGCGAGCTGCTGCTCCGGCAGGGCGACCCCGGCACGGTGGTGCTGGCGCTGGTCTCGGGCCGGGTGAAGGTGCTCCGGACGGAGCCCGACGGCGGTCGGCTGCTGGTCGCCCTGCGCGGTCCGGGCGACCTGCTGGGCGAGATCGCGGTCCAGTCCTCGGTGCCGCGGACCGCGACCGTGCGCGCGATCGACCGGTGCGCGGCGAGGGCGGTGGGCGCGTCGGCGTTCGACGCGTTCCTGGAGGAGCGCCGGGTGCGCAGGCAGCTGACCGACTACGGCTTCGCCAAGCTGTCGCAGGCCGTGCCGTACCAGGTGCGGCTGGTGCACTTCACGCCCGAGCGCAAGATCGCCCGGCTGCTGCTGGAGGTCGTGACCCTGGCCGACGACGGCAGCCCGCGCGTGCCGTTCTCGCAGCAGGACATCGCCGACGGCCTGGGGCTCGCCCGCAGCACGGTGGCGCTCAACCTCCAGCGGTTGAGGGAGGACGGCACGCTCCGGCCGGGTCCGCGCCTGGTGATCGCGGACCCGGGGAAGCTGCGGGCGCACGCCGGTTTGTGACGCCAGTCACAGCGATTCTGTCCGGCGGCGGACAACCCCGCCCGCGCGGACGCGGGACCCTGCTCCTCGGGACCCGTGGTCCCGCGACCCGTGGTCCCGCGACCCGGGCCCGGGTCGGCCCGGCTCGGCTCGGCTCGGACGAGGAGGAAGCGTGGAGCGCAAGTGGGTGCCGCTGCCGCCGTACCGCTCGCTGCTGGTGGTGGACGTCAAGGACTTCAGCGGCCTGCCCGGTCGCGACCACGCGGCGGTGACCGACGCGATCCCGGAGATCCTGTACGGGGCGTTCGAGCGCCTCGGGGCCGTGGACGTGTGGGCGAGGCGGCTCTTCGCGCAGAGCACCGGCGACGGGCTCTCGACCGCGTTCGACCCGGCCGCGCTCCCGCTCCTGGTCGACGCGCTCCCGGGGTCGCTCCAGGAGGAGCTGGAGTTCCGCGCCCGGGTCGACGGGCTGCCCGCGCTGCGGATGCGGCTGAGCGTCTCGGTCGGCCCGGTCACCGACCCGAACCCGGGCGGCGTGAGCACCGGCAGCGGCGAGGCCCGCGTGGAGAACCACCGGCTGCTCGACTCCGACGCCGTGCGGGACCTGCTCACCCGGTCGGGCCCGGCCACCAGGGTCGCGGCGGTGATCTCGCGGCGGGCCTTCGAGGACGCGGTGAGGTCCGGGTACGCGGGGGTCGACGAGGAGGAGTACGTCGCCGTCCCGGCGCGGGTGAAGTCCTACGAGGACACCGTCTACCTGAGGGTGCCGCGCCCGACGGGCGACCTGCTGCGCAGCGGCTTCAAGCCGCCGGCGCCGGCGGACGCGCCCGCCGCCGCGCCCGCGGAGCGCGACACCTGGAGCAACCACGTGAGCGGCGTGGTCCACGGCAACGTCGTGCAGAGCCGCGACCACTACCACGGCGACCGCACCACCTACACCGCCCGGGGCGACAACACCGTCAACACCGGCTCCGGCAACCAGTTCACCGGCAACGACGTGCGCTACCGCGACCGGCGCCGGCCGTGACGACCCCGGGCGCGGGACCGCCCGCCCCGCCGGGCAAGACCCGCCGGTAAGCGCTCACCTGCGCTCTGCTACCGTGCGGTCACGGGTTTTCCCGCTCCACGGCAGGTCAGCCGGGATTCGCGCTCGGGGCGTGCCCCGCCGCAGACCACGTGGAGAGCCGGCCTCGGTCGCACGGATTCGGGACCGTGCGCGCCGAGGCCGGCACCACGAACCTCACGCGTAGCGGTGGAGGTCGAACTCCTGCCCCGTCACCGACCGCGCCAGGTCGCCGCCCAGCCGCGTGAGCAGGTCCACCAGCTCCAGCCCGGCCAGCCAGTCGCGCGGCAGCGCCGCGGTGCCGTGCAGGGCCCCCAGGATGTTGCCGGTCAGCGCGGCCGTGGCGTCGCTGCCGCCCGAGTGGTTCGCCGCCGCCCGCAGGGCGTCCGCGAACTGCGACCGCTTCGGGTGCACCAGCACCACGTGCACGGCGATCGCCAGCGCCTCCGGCCCGGTCCACCCGCTGCCCAGCCGGTCCACCCGCACCGACTCGAAGCCCTGCGCCCGGTGCTCCTCGGCGAACACCACGGCCCGGTTGAGCGTGTTCGCCGTGTACGGGTCGCTGCGCAGCACCCGCCCGATGACCTGGTCCACGGCCTCCCGGATCGGCCGCCCGCGCACCGCGAGCAGGTGGATCAGCAGCGCGAACGCCCCACCGGACACCCAGCCGCCGGTGCCGCCGTGGGTCAGCGCGGCGAACCGGCAGCCCAGGTCGTAGGCGATCTCGGCGCTCGGCGCGAACCCGGCGGGCGCGGTGCGCGTCACGCCGTTGCAGCCGGACGACTCGTTGTGCGGCTGCTCCGGCGAGGGCGGGCTGTCGGCGGCCAGCGCGCGCAGGCACGTCAGGCCGGGCGACCGGCTGGAGTACAGCCGCTCGTCGGCGACCAGCCCGGTCGCACCGGGCTCCGGCGCGGCCACCTGCTGGGTGACCAGCCACCGCCGGTAGCTGCGCCAGACCACGTCGACCGGGTCCCACTCGCCGGTGGTCTGCCCGCGCACCCACGCCCGCAGGTAGCCGTCCGCGGTGAACAGCGTCAGCTGCGTGTCGTCGGTCACCAGGGCCGGTCGGGGCGGCTCCAGCACGCCCCTCGGCCCGTGGTCGCGCTGGATGTCCGCCCACCCGAGGTACTGGACCGGCGCGCCCAGGGCATCGCCCAGCGCGCCGCCCAGCAGGCAGGCCGCACCACGGTCGACCACGTTCACCGGCTCGCGCGGCACTCGCCCTCCTGTCGGTCGCCCTCTCCCGACGGGGACGGCCGGGGCCAAAACCCTAGCCTTCGCGGTCGGGCGGGGTCAGGGCGGCGCGCTAGTTGAGCAAGCAACATCTACCGGCAGGTATCCACCAGGCGCCCCGCCGCACCTGATCAGTGACCGGGTCGTCACGCGAACGGCGTGCGGCACCACCGCGGGCGCTCGTCCGGAGGGGCGCGGGCGAGCCGGGACCGCGTGAGCCGGGACCGTGTGGGCCAAGGCCGGGCAGGCCGGGGACCGTGCGGGCCGGGACGGAAGCACGAGGCGGGGGGAGGGGCATGACCGACCGGAGCAGGAGCGGGGTGGAGTTCGGTGTCCTCGGACCGTTGCAGGTGGTCGCGGACGGCCGGCAGCTCGTGCTCGGTCGCCGGGGGATGCGCGGCCTGCTCGCCATGCTGGTGCTGGAGGCCAACCGGGTGGTGCCGATCGACGAGATCGTGGACTGCCTGTGGGGCGACGACCCGCCCGCCACCGCCCGGACCATCGTGCACGGCTACGTGTCGCGGCTGCGGCGGGTGCTGGAGCAGGCCGACCCGGCCGGCTCGGCGCGGATACTGACCACCCCGCCCGGCTACCAGCTCGCGGTCGACCCGTGGCGGCTGGACTTCCACCGGGCCCGGCAGCTGGTGTCCTCCGCGCGGGGCAAGCCCGCGGCGACCCGGGCGCAGCTGCTGCGCGAGTCGCTGGGGCTGTGGCGCGGGCCGGTGCTGGCGGACGTGCCGGGCAACCCGGTGACCACGGACCTGGAGGAGCTGCGGCTGGCCGCGCTGGAGGAGCGCATCGAGGCGGAGCTGGAGCTGGGCCGCCACCTGGAGCTGGTGGGCGAGCTGCGGCAGTTGGTCACCGAGCACCCGTTCCGGGAACGCCTGGTCGGGCAGATGATGCGGGCGCTGTACCGGTCGGGGCAGCGGGCCGACGCGCTGGAGGCGTACCAGCGGTTCCACCGGCGGGTGGTCGACGAGCTGGGCATCGACCCCGGCCCGGGGCTGCGGGTGCTGCACGAGCAGGTGCTGCGCGACGACCCGGCGCTCAGCTCGGCGGGCCAGGCGGAGGCGGCCACGGTGCCGCCGCGGCCGGGCGTGGTGGTGCCCGCCCAGCTGCCCGCCGCGGTCGGCGGGTTCACCGGTCGCGACGAGGAGCTGGGCTGGCTGGACCGGCTGTGCGACGCGCGGGACCGGGCCGCCACCACGGTCGTCGTGGTCAACGGCGCGCCCGGCATCGGCAAGAGCGAGCTGGTCGTCACCTGGGGCCGCCGGCGCGCCGAGCAGTTCCCCGACGGGCTGCTGTTCGCCCCGCTGCACGGCTTCGCGCCCGACCGCGACCCGGTGGAGCCGGCCGAGGTGCTGGCCCGCTTCCTGGTGGCGCTGGGCGTGCCCGCCGACAGCCTGCCCCACGACCTGGACGACCGCGTCGGCCTGTACCGGTCGGTGCTGGCCCGGCGCCGGGTGCTGGTCGTGCTGGACGACGCCTACGACGCCGGGCACGTGCGGCTGCTGCTGCCGCCCGGCGCGGGCTCGGTGGTGCTGGTGACCAGCCGCAAGCGCCTGGAGTCGCTGGTGGTCAGCAACGGCGCCCGGATGCTGACGCTGGACACGCTGACCGACGAGGAGGCGGTCCGGCTGGTGGACGAGGTGGCCGGCAAACCGCTGTCGGAGCAGGAGCCCGACGCCGTGCGGGCGCTGGCCGAGCTGTGCGGGAACCTGCCGCTGGCGCTGCGCATCGCCGCCGCGAAGCTGGTGATCAGTCCGGAGTGGACGGTCGAGGCCCTGGTGGCGCAGCTGTCCGACGACGACGCCCGGCTGCGCACCCTCGACCTGGCGGACACGGGCGTCGGCGTGGCACGGGCGCTGGCCGTGTCCTACCGCAACCTGCCGCCCGAACTGGCGGAGACGTTCCGCGCCGCCGGCGTGGTCCCCGGCCGCTGGGTGAGCCCGCACGCGGTGGCCGCGGTGTGCGACACCGACCTGGGCACGGCCGCGGGCCGGCTGGCCGACCTCGCCGACGCGCACCTGGTGGTCGAGCAGTGGCGCGGCGGGTTCGTGCTGCACGACCTCGTCCGGCTCTACGCGCGGGAGGTCGTGGACGAGGCCGCCTCCGACCGCGCCCTGCGCCACCTGGTCGAGCACTACCTGGTCGCGTGCGACCACGCGCGGCGCCTCGTCCGGCCGGTGGCCGACGGCCTGGACTTCACCGGCGACTCCGCCGCGCCCCGGCCCGCGACCGCGCAGCAGGCGCTGTCCTGGTTCGACAAGGAGTGGCCGAACATCATCGCCCTGGTGCACGCCACCGCCGAGGCGGGCCTGCACCGGCAGACCTGGCAGCTGGTGCGGCTCGTGCACACCTACTGCGTGACCCGGCTGGTCCGGCGCGAGTGGCAGGCCGTCGCGGAGTTCGGCCTGGCCTCCGCGCGGGAGATCGGGGACCGGCGCGGCGAGGTGCTGGTGCTGCACGCCATGCAGGACATCGACAACCGCACCGACTCCCTGCGCGGCACCCTGGAGCGCGCCGAGCTGGCCCACCGGATCGCGGTCGAGCTGGGCGAGCCCCGGTACGTGGCGATGACGCTGGACAAGCTGGCGCTGACCCTGGTCGAGGAGGGGCGGCCGGTGGAGGCGCTGGACCGGCACCGCGAGGCGGTCGAGCTGGCCCGCTACGACGTCGACCCGACCGGCGAGGCCACCGTGCTCAACAACCTGGCCCAGACCGAGCAGCTGCTCGGGCAGCGCGAGACGGCCGCGCAGCACCAGTTCCGGGCGATGGAGATCTACCACCGCATCGGTGACGAGCGGGCCTACGCGGTGGCCGTGAACAACCTGGCCGAGCTGTACGCCGAACTGGGCCTGCTGCCCGAGGCCGAGGAGCACGCCCGCCAGGGCGTGGAACTGGCGCGCGGCGGGTCGATGCAGTTCGAGGAGGCGTTCGGTCGACAGGTGCTCGGCCAGGTGCTGGCGGAGCGGGGCGAGCAGGTGGCGGCGCAGGCCGAACTGGCGGAGTCGCTGCGGTTGTTCGAACGCCTGGGCTCACCCCGGGCGATGTTGGTCCGAACGGCCCTTGAAGCGTTGACCTCAGGGGTTTAGCCGACGTTTAGCTGGACCGCACGAAGTCGTGGGAACTTTGGTGTGCGCTGATCACACCGCTCGCGGTGGTCGGCGCCGGGTGGCTCTTGGAGGGGGACCAGGGGGGAAGCCACCCAACCCGCCCGGCCGGCGTTCGGGGGAGAGCGCCGGCCGGACGGGCCGCTCCCGGGCCGTTCCCGACGCCGTGCGGCCCGCCCCCGCCTCAGTCCGAGCAGACCGGCAGCAGCTCCGGTCGCTTGGGCGCCAGGCCGTCGCCCATCGACTCGCCCCGCAGCTGCCGCCCGATCCACGGCACCACGTGCTCCCGCGCCCACCTCAGGTCGTGCCGGCGCTGGGTCATCCAGTCCTCGTCCACCGGCGGCGGCCAGGGCGCGTCCCACTCCTCGCCCGGCTCGCACCCCAGCACCTCGGCCGCGCGCAGCGCCACCCGCCGGTGCCCCTCGGCCGACAGGTGCAGCCGGTCCTCCGACCACGCGCGCCGGTCGTGCAGCACGGTCATCGACCACAGGTCGACCACCCGGCAGCGGTAGCGCTCGGCCACCGACCACAGGTGGTTGTTGTAGATGGCGATCTTGCCGCGCAGCGACCGCAGCAGCGGCGTGTGCTTCGGGTCGAACCCGGTGAAGACCAGCACCTCGCAGCCCGCCGCGCGCAGGTCGGCCACGGCGATCTCGTAGATCTCGGCCACCGCGTCCGGGTCGCTGCCGGGCACCAGGATGTCGTTGCCGCCGCCGCAGAACGTGACCAGCCGGGGCCGCAGCGACACGGCCAGCGGGACCTGCTCGTCGACGATCTCCTGGAGCACCTTCCCCCGGATCGCCAGGTTGGCGTACCGGAAGCCCTCCTGCCTGGCCGAGAGCACCGCGGCGAGCCGGTCCGCCCAGCCGACGAAGCCGCCGGCCGGCGCGGGGTCGTCCAAGCCCTCGGTGAAGCTGTCCCCCAGTGCGATGAAGCTGTCCAGGACCGGCATGGTCACCTCCTGACGCGGGCACCCCCCGTGACCGCGTCCGACAGCATGCAACGCGGTGCCGGACCTACGCCACCGTCGGTTGCGGCGCTGTCGCGAAGCCGTCACCCACCGGTGTGAACCGCTGTCGGCATTGGGCGAATTCGCCTCGTTCGGGACGCGTCGTCGTGACGCGGATCGCGTCGTGACGGGTCACCCGGCAAGGGCCGGTGCGGGGGAGGGGCCGCCGCCCGGGGACCTCCCCCGCACCGACGTCATCGGCCGCCCACCGCCGCGGGCTCCCGGTAGGCGGCGCGCAACCGCGCCTCGGCCGCGGGTCCCGCGCCCAGCGCGTCCAGCCCGAGCAGCGCGGCCCCGACCACCGGCGGCACGTCCACCACGCGCACCCGGTCGGCGGGCACGGGCAGCCGCGCCCGCACCGCGTCGACCACCGCGTTCCCGGCGCCGGTCAGCACCCCGCCGCCGAGCACCACGTCCACCGGCTCGGCCAGCAGCCCCAGCCGCGCCAGCGACACCCGCGCCAGCAGCGCGACCTCCTCCACCAGCCGGTCCACCACCGCCCGCGCCACCGCGTCGCCGGCCGCCGCCACCTCGAACAGCAGCGGGCACAGCTCGTTCGGGTCGAACCCGACCTCGCCGAAGTGCAGCAGCTCCACCGCCTCGGCCAGGGTGGTCGTGCCGAAGTGCGCGACCACCGCGTCCAGCAGCGCGGTCGGCTCGCCGCGGCCGTCGTCGGCGCGCGCGGCCAGCCACAGCGCCTCGGACCCGAGGTGCGCGCCGCCGCCCCAGTCGCCGGAGATCCGGCCCAGCGCCGGGAACCGGTGCACCCGGCCGTCCGGGGCGACCGCCACGCAGTTGATGCCCGCACCGCACACCACCGCCACGCCGATGCCGTCCGCGGTGCCGGCCCGCAGCAGCGCGAACGTGTCGTTGCCGACCACGGTCGTCGCCGACCACCCGCGCGCCCCGATGGCCGCGCGCAGGTCGTCCTCCTCCCGGGGCAGGTCGGCGCCCGCGAGGTAGGCGGCGGTGTGGGCGGCGATCGGCTCGCCCGCCGGCAGCCCGGCGCGCCGGGCCACCTCGCGCGCCAGGCCCTCGAACACCTCCAGGCTGCGGTCCAGGCCGATGTTCTGCGGCGACGCCCCCGGCCCGCGGACCTGGGCGAGCACCCGCCCGTCCAGGTCGACCAGCGCCATCGCCGTCTTGCTGTTCCCGCCGTCCACGGCGAGCACCCGCTCCGTCACGCGCGTCCCCTCGTCCACGGCAGGAAGTCGGCGTTGCGCGCGACCAGTTCGTCGGCGAGCCGGTCGGCCACCTCGTGCTGCCCCACCAGCGGGTGCGCCAGCAGCGCGTTCGCCACCCGGTCCCGGCCGCCGCGCAGCGCCGCGTCCAGCGCCAGGTGCTCGTAGGCGGTGACGTGCGCGATCAGCCCGGAGAAGGCGGGCGGCACGGGCGGCACGGGCAGCGGTTCCGCGCCGCTCCCGTCGACCACCGCGGGCACCTCGACCACCGCGTCCTCGGGCAGGAACGGCAGCGTGCCGCCGTTGCGGGCGTTGACCACGTGCCGCGACGCGCCCTGCCCGCCGGTCAGCGCGTGCACCAGCTCCACGGCGGCCTCCGAGTAGTACGCCCCGCCGCGCTGGTCCAGCTGCTCGGGCTTGGTGACCACCGCGTCGTCGCGGTAGAGCTCCAGCAGCTCCCGCTCGACGCCCGCCACCACCTCGGCCCGCGGCGGCTCGGTCCGCTGCCGCCGCACCACCTCGTCGTGCTCGTAGAAGTACTTCAGGTAGTACGACGGCACCGCGCCCAGGCGCCGCATCAGCGCCGCGGGCAGCCCGATGTGCCCGGCCAGCGCCTCTGCGTGCCGCTCCAGCAGCTCCGGCAACCGGTCCCGGCCGTGCACGAACACCCCCGTCTCCCAGGTCAGGTGGTTGAGCCCCACGTGCTCCAGCCGCACCGCCCCCGGCTCGACCCCCAGCAGCGCCGCGGTCCACCGCTGGAACGAGATCGCCACGTTGCACAGGCCCACGGCCCGGTGCCCGGCCTGGAGCAGCGCCCGCGTCACGATCCCGACCGGGTTGGTGAAGTCGACGATCCAGGCGTCCTCGCCGGCCGCCGCCCGCACCCGCTCGGCGATGTCGAGCACCACCGGCACGGTCCGCAGCGCCTTGGCCAGCCCGCCCGCGCCGGTCGTCTCCTGGCCCACGCAGCCGCACCCCAGCGGGAACGTCTCGTCCGAGGCGCGCGCCGCCTGGCCGCCGACGCGCAGCTGGAGCAGCACGGCCGATGCCCCGTCCGCGCCCGCCTCCAGGTCGTCGGTGGTGGTGACGCGGGCGTCGTGGCCGGCGTGCCGCAGCAGCCGCTGGGCGAACGCCCCGACCACGGCCAGGCGCTCGGGGTCCGGGTCGACCAGCGCGATCTCGTCGACCGCGAGGCTGGTCCGCCTGCCCGCGATGCCGTCGACCAGCTCGGGCGTGTAGGTGGACCCGCCCCCGACAACGGTCAGCTTCATCCTTTGACTCCGGTGAAGGTGATGCCCCGGACGAACGAGCGCTGCGCGAACGCGAACAGCACGATCGCCGGGAGCATGATCAGCAGGGTGACGGCCATCGACAGGTTCCACTCCACCTGGTGCATCCCCTTGAACGAGGACAGCGCCAGCGACAGCGTCCACCGCTCCGGCACCTCGCTGGTGTAGAGCAGGGGGCCGAAGTAGTCGTTCCAGGTGTAGAGGAAGCAGAACAGCGCGGTCGCCGCGATGCCCGGACGCGCCATCGGCACCACGACCCGCAGCAGGGTCTGGAGCTCGGAGCACCCGTCCACGCGGGCCGCGTCCACGTAGGACTGCGGGATGGTCAGCATGAACTGCCGCAGCAGGAAGACGGAGAACGCGTCGAACAGGAAGTACGGCGCCACCAGCGGCCACAGCGACCCGGTCAGGCCCAGGCTCGACCAGGCGTCGTACAGCGGCACGGCGGTGACCTGCGGCGGCAGCATCATCGCGGCCACCACCAGGAGGAACACGGTGTTGCGGCCGCGCCACCGCAGCTTGGCCAGGGCGTAGGCGGCGGGGATCGACGACAGCAGCATCCCCGCGGTGGCCAGCAGCGAGTACAGCAGGCTGTTGCCCAGGTACGTCAGCAGCGGCGCGGTCTCGAAGACCTCCGCGAAGTTGCCCCAGTGCCACTCGCGCGGCCACAGGTCCTCGCCGAACGCCTGCTCGTCCGACATGACCGCGGTGAGGAACACGAAGACCACGGGCAGGGCGAACGCCAGGCCCAGCGCCAGGCCGAGGCTGTGCACCGCGACCCACTCCAGGGCGGCGCGCCGGTTCACCGGCCGCCGGGTGGCGGGCCGGGGCGGCGCGGGAGGGCGCGGCACCGCGGTCACGTCCCCTCCTCCTGGTGCGAGGCCCGGCGCATCCGCTGCACCAGCAGCGCGGTGACCGCGAACGACACGACGAACAGCACGGTCGCCATCGCCGCGGCGTAGCCCATGTCGAAGTAGCGGAAGCCCTGGGTGAACAGCCACACGGGGTAGGTCAGCGTGGAGTTGCCGGGGAAGCCGAGGTCGCCGGTGCTGCCGGTGACGTTGGCCGAGCCGCTGGCCGCCGAGCCCGCCACGACGGCCTGGGTGAACAGCTGCAACGCCAGGATCACCGAGTTCACCACGCCGAACAGCAGCACCGGCGAGATGGCCGGCAGCGTCACGTGCCACCAGCGCCGGACCGGGCCGGCGCCGTCCAGCGCGGCGGCCTCGTGCTGGTCGCGCGGCACGTCCAGGACCGCGGCCAGGATGATGATCATCAGGTCGCCGGACACCCACAGCACCACCGCGGCGATGCCGGGCTTGGCCCACGCCGGGTCCGCGAACCACAGCGGCCCCTCCACGCCGAACCAGCCCAGCACCGAGTCCACCGGGCCCTCGTTCGGGCGGAACAGCAGGAAGAACACCAGGGTCGCGGCGACCGGCGGGGTCAGGGAGGGCAGGTAGCACAGGGTGCGCACCAGGCCGACGCCGCGGCGCAGCCGGGCCACCACCGACGCCACGCCCAGCGCGAACAGCACGCGGCCGGCGGTGAGCACCACCACGAACCACAGCGTGTTGCGCACCGAGGTCCAGAACAGCTCGTCGGAGAACATGTAGGCGTAGTTCGCCAGGCCCGTCCACTCGGGCGGGTTGATCAGGTCGTACCGGGTGAAGGAGAACACCACCGTGGCGACCAGCGGGTAGGCGAAGAACAGGGCGAACCCGAGGGCGGCGGGGGCGAGGAAGCCGAGGACCGCGAGGCGGTGCCGGGTGCGCCGGGGCCGACCCCGGGCGGGGGCGGCCCGCGACGCCCCCGCGCGCTCCAGGGTGGCTGTCACCGGCCGCTCTTGGCGATCTGCTCGTCGACGCGCCGGTCGACCTCGGCCAGGCCCGCCTCCAGGTCGGGCACCGCGCCCGACTGCCAGGACGCGGCGAAGTCGCCCACGGCCTTGATGTGCGCGTTGCCGATCGGCGTGACCGGGTTGCCCTGGAGCCTGCCGGAGCGGGCCAGGTCGACGAACGTGCGGAAGTTCTCGTCCACCTCCAGGCGCGGGTCGTCGAGGGCGGCCCTGGTGGTGGGGATGTTCTTGATGCCGTTGGCCAGGTCGACGATCGCGTCGGTGTCGAAGGACAGGTGCTTGATCAGCTCCCAGGCCGCGCCGGGGTTCTTCGCGCCCTTCGGGATGCCCATGATCGAGCCGGTGGTGAAGCCGGTGCCGTACAGCTCGGGGCGGCTCGTCGGGAACGGCGCGGTGCCGTAGGACAGGTCGGGCGCCTGGTCGTCGAGGAACGCCGTGCGGTACTCGCCGTCCATCATCATGGCGATCTTGCGCTGGTGGAAGGCGTGGTCGGGCGAGTACTGCTGGCCGAGCCCGGCGCGGAACCGCTCCAGGTCCTCGTAGCCGTAGAAGTCGACGAGCTCCTTCTGGAAGCGCAGCATCTCGGCCCACTCGGGCGTGGCGAGCGAGGACCCGCCGTCCGGGCCGGCCCACCGCGCGCCGAAGTGCGGCGCCCAGTTCTGCGGGTTGTTGGCGTAGAACGGCATGGTCGGCAGGAAGCCCGCCACCTCGATGGAGCCGTCGGCGGCCCGCTTCGTGGTGCGCTTGGCGTAGTCGAGCAGCTCGGCGGTGGTGCGCGGCGGCGCGGTGAGGCCGGCCTCGGCCAGCATCCCCCTGTTGTAGTAGAGCCCGTAGACGTCGCTGAGCAGCGGCATCGCGCAGCGGTTGCCCTTGTACTCGGTGTAGGAGCGGACCGCGTCGGGGATCTGCCCGAGGTCGACCCGGTCGCGGTCGACGTAGGGCTGGAGCGGCTGGAAGGTGCCGGACGAGCAGAACTGGCCGATGTTGTCGGTGGCCCACGACATGGCCACGTCCGGCGGGTTGCCGCCGCGGATGCCCGCGGTGATCTTGTCGTCGTCCTGGCTGCCCTCGTGCTCGATCTCGGCGTTCGGGAACTTCGCCCTGAAGCTCTCCAGGGCCTTGGTTACCTCGGTCAGCTCCCGGCCGGAGTAGTTGCTCCAGACGGTCAGGGTGAACTTCTCGTCCGCGCCGGGGGCGGTGGTCGGGCCCCCGCCGGTGTCGCGGCCGGAACCCGCCGCGCACGCGGTCAGGGACACCGCCGCGGCCACGAACAGCAGCGTCGCGCGGTGGAGCTTGCGCATGTGCTCTCCTTCGTCTCAGGGGGACGTCGGCGCGAGCCTGGGCGTGCCGGGCTACTGCTCCCCGGGTGCCCCCGGTGGCTCGCGGAAGGGCTCGGTCGTGGCGGCGGGCAGACCGAACACCTGTTCCCGGGCGACCGACAGGGCGGCGTGCAGGGCGCCGGAGCGCACCGGCGCGCCGGTCACCCGGGCGAGTCGGACGGTGGTGCGGGGCACCACCAGCAGGCGCAGCTCGGCGGCGACGAGGTCGGCCAGGGCGGTGCCGCCCGCCTGCGCGACCTCGCCGGAGAGCAGCACCAGTTCGGGGTCGACCACGGCGACCACGTTCGCCACGCCGGTGGCGACGCGGCGGGCGAGGTCCACCAGGAACTCGCGGCCCGCGGCGCCCTCGCCGAGGGCCTTGGCCACGGCGGCGCGGCCGGTGCGGGCGGACACGCCGTGCGCGCGGGCGAGCCGGGCGATGGCGGAGCTGTCGAGCAGGTCGCCGTAGCGGCTGCCGGTGCGGTCGGTGCCGGTGTCGGCGTGCGCGTGGTCGGGCACCCGCATGGCGTCGATCTCGCCCGCGCCGCCGGTCGCGCCGCGCAGCAGTGAGCCGTTGACCACGATCGCCGCGCCGACCGCGTCGGCGGGCCAGAGCAGCACGAAGTTCCGGACGTGGCGGGCGTTGCCGGCGACCATCTCCTCCAGCGCCACCAGGTTCACGTCGTTCTCGACCGTGACGCCGGTGCCCAGCACGTCCTGGAGGTCGCCGGGCAGGTCCTTGTCCTCCCAGCCGGGCATGTGCGGGGCGTAGTTCAGCCTGCCGGTGGTGGGGTCGACCGCGCCGGGGCTGCCCACGACCACGTGGTGCAGGGCGGCGGTGGTGAGGTCGGCCTGGGCGGCGGCCTTGGCGACCGCGGCGCGGAACGCCTCCAGCACGCCGGTGCGGGGCATGGGCGCGCGGTGCTCGGTGAGCACGGCGCCGGAGATGTCCGCGACCGCGATGTCCACCGAGTCGGGGGTGAGGTCGACGGCGGCCACGTGGGCGAGCGCGCCGTTGACCGACCACAGCTGGGCGCGCGGGCCGCGGCCGCCGCCGCGCAGGCCGCTGCGCAGGACGGTGCCCTCCTGCTCCAGGCGGGTCAGCAGCTGGGCGGTGGCCGGCTTGGACAGGCCGATGACGGCCTCCAGCTCGGACCTGGTGAGGGGGCCGTTGCGGAGCAGCGCCTCGATCGCGGCGCGGTCGTTGATCTCCCGCAGCAGCCTCGGACTCCCGGCTCGCATCGCCACTCCTGTCTGTTAACTTTCCAGACTATTTACGGGGACCGTAGTGACGGGTCCCACCGGCGTCAATACCGGTGGTGTTCGCGGGAGCGGCCCCGGGCGCGGCGGGTGCCGGATAGCGTGCGGGTCCATGGCGAGAATCCACGCGGGCGCGACGCTGACGCCGGGTTTCCGCGAGTTCCTGGCGCCGTGGGTGGCGCGGCAGCCCTGGTACCGGGGCGCGGGCGTGCCGGTCCTGGCGCCGGTCGGGTTCTTCCGGTTCGAGGACCCGGCGGGCGAGGTCGGGCTGGAGACGCACCTCGTGACCGACGGGACCGACCTCTACCACGTGCCGATGACCTACCGGGGCGCCCCGTTGGCGGGGGCGGGGCACGCGGTGGTCGCCACGCCCGAGCACAGCGTGCTGGGCACCCGGTGGATCTACGACGGCGAGGCCGACCCGGTGTGGCGCGAGCGCGTGCTGGACCTGGTGCGCGCCGGCGGCGCCTCGGACCCGGCCGGGCGCGGGGGTATGGGGCCCGCCGGGGCGCGGGGCGAGCGGCTCGGGCCGGTCGACGAGGGGGCGCTCGTGGAGCCGGTGCGGGTGCCGGTCGTCGGGACGCCCGAGCCCGGTCCGGACGTCGTCGGGTTGGTGGTGGGGACGTGGCACCCCGGTGGCCCGGACGCCGGGGCGGTCGGCGGGTGCCTCGCCGTGGTCCGCCGGACCGGGCCTGTAGTGCCGGGTACGTAGCGCCGCCCTCGTAACGCCGCCCTCGTAGCGCTGCCTTCGTAGCCCGGCCCCGCAGCCCGGTCCCGCGGTCCCCGCCCCGGGCCACCGGACGGGGCCGCTGACGGGCTTAGGGTCGCCTAAGGCACCCTGGGGGCATGACGGACACGCGTCAGGATTCGCTGGCCGCGCTGCTGGGCGGGCGGGGCGGTGCGCTGGACGCCTCGCTGCCGCCGGTGGCGTTCGTGCTCGGGTGGCTGCTGGGCGGGCGCTCCATCGCGGTGGGCGCGGCGGCGGCCGTGGCGTGCGGTGTGGTGGTCGGCGTGGTGCGGGTGGCCCGGGGCGCCCGGCCGCGGGCGCTGCTGGTGTCGGTGTCGCTGGTCGTGCTGGCGGCCTACGTCGCGCTGCGCACCGGCCGGCCCGAGGACTTCTTCCTGCTCCAGGTCTTCCTGAACGCGGCGTCCGCGCTGGTCTGGGCGGCGTCCATCGCGGTGCGGTGGCCCCTGCTGGGCGTGGTGGTGGGCCTGGTCACCGGGCAGCGGTTCCGCTGGCGGCGCGACCCGGACCTGCTGCGGGCCTACCGGATCGCGTCCTGGCCGTGGGTCGGCCAGTACGTGCTGCGGGTGGTCGTGTTCGGGGCGCTGTGGCTGGCGGGCCAGGTCGTGCTGCTGGGCGTGATGCGGGTCGCCCTGACCTGGCCCCTCCAGGTGGCCTGCGTCGCGCTGAGCTGGTGGGTGCTGCGCCGGACCCTGCCCGACGACCACCCGGGGCTGCGCCACCCCCGCGAGCGCCCGTAGGCGCTGCGCTCCGGGCGTTCCTAGCGGCGCGGACCAGGTGAGAACGCCGCCGTGATGATCCGGACCGCCGCGTCCGGCTGGTCGCCACCCATCCTGAGCGTGTTCACCGAGTAGACCAGCGTGCGGGCGCCGTCGGCGGTGCCCGCCACGCCGTTGTTGTAGCCGGGCCGGTCGCCGCTCTTGCCCCACACCACCAGGCCGGGCGCGAGCTCGATGCGGGTGATGCCCAGGGCGTGCGCCGTGCCGGGCGCGTTCGTGCCGGGCACCGCCGGGGCGTCGGGCACGGTCAGCAGCTCGGCCCGCTGCGCCGGGGTGAGGAAGTCGCCGCGCAGCAGGGCGCCCAGGAACCGGTCCAGGTCGGGCGCGCTGGAGACGGCCTCGGCGGCGGCCCACTGGAGGGTCGGGTTGGTCTCGGTGACGTCGACGTGGCCGGTCGCGGTGCGCTCGTAGCCGTGCGCGTGAGGGCCCCTGATGCGCGGGTCGGCGCCGGGGAGGTGGGTGTCGCGCAGCCCCAGCGGCCGGATGACCTCCTCGCGCACGGTCTCCGCGTACGGCCGCCCGGTCACCGCCTCGATCACCAAGCCGGCCACCAGGTAGCCGGCGTTGCCGTACTCCTGGCGCGTGCCGGGGTCGAACCGCGGTCCGCGGGCCACGCCCAGCTCCACCACCTCCCGCGGGTCGAAGGTGTCGTAGCGGTGCGCCAGGAACCAGTCCGGGTCCTTATGCGGCAGCCCGTGCCCGGCGATGCCGTGCGTGTGGTCGAGCAGCTGCCGCACGGTGACCGGCTCGAAGTCGGGGGTGAGCAGGCCGGGCAGGTAGTGCTGCACGGTCCGGTCGAGGTCGAGCCGGCCGGAGCCGGCGAGCTTGAGCGCGGCGGTGGCGGTGAACAGCTTGGTGATGCTGCCGACCCGGAACCGGCCGTCCGGGTGCACGGGCTGCCGCGTGCCCAGCCGCGCCACCCCGCCCGAGCCGCGCCAGGAGCCCCGGTGGCCGGACACGCGCACCAGCGCGCCGCTCGCCTCGTCGTCCGGCAGGGAGGCGACGGCGGCGCGCAGCGCGTCCCGGTCCGGCCCCGGCAGGGTCGTGCCCAACAGGGTCGTGCCCGGCAGGGTCGTGCCCGGCAGGGTCGTGCCCGGCAGGGTCGTGCCCGGCAGGGTCGTGCCCGGCAGGGTCGTGCCCGGCAGGG
>NZ_JBHSQO010000050.1:58363-63472 GCF_042658445.1 Saccharothrix lopnurensis
GGGTCGTGCCCGACAGGGTCGTGCCCGACGCCGGCGGGGCGAGCGCGAGCGCCAGGGCGGCGGCGACGGGGATCAACAGGAGTGTCCTCATGCCCCGGGAGGCTGCCGCCCCCCGGAGGGAAGATCATCCGGGGCCGACCCGGAATTCCGGGTCGGGGGAATCCCGTAGACCCGCGCGGCCGTGCCCGCGAACACCGCCTCGCGCTCGGCCGGCGACAACTCCTCCGTCAGGGTCCGCGCGGCGGCCAGGACCTGCCCGTAGTCGGCGGCGAGCAGGCACACCGGCCAGTCCGAGCCGAACAGCAGCCGGTCCGGGCCGAACGCGTCCAGCACGACCTCGAACCACGGCCGCAGGTCGGCCGGGGTCCAGCGGTGCCAGTCCGCCTCGGTCACCAGGCCGGACAACTTGCACGTCACGTTCCCGCGCGCGGCCAGGGCGCGGATGCCCGCCGCCCAGCCGGGGTCGGGCCGGCCCGCCGCGATCGGCGGCTTCGAACAGTGGTCCAGGACGAAGCGCACGTCGGGCCGCGCGGCCGCGGCCCGCTCGGCGGCGGGCAACTGGTGCGGCCGGGTCAGCAGCTCGTACACCAGCCCGGCCCGGCCGACCCGGTCCAGGCCGCGCAGCACGTCGTCCCGGCACAGCCAGTCCGGGTCCGGCTCGCCCTGCACCTGGTGCCGGATGCCGCGCAGCCACCGGCCGCCGGGTCCGCCGGCGAGCGCGGCCAGGGCGTCGCCGACGGCGGGCGAGGTGAGGTCGGTCCACCCCACGACCGCGCCCACCAGCTCCTCGCGCTCGGCCAGGGCGAGCAGCTCGGGCGTCTCGCCGGGGTCGGTCACGGTCTGCACCAGCACGGTCCGCGCCACGCCGTCGGCGACCGCCGCCAGGTCGGCCACGGAGAAGTCCCGTCGGATCGCGCCCATCGGCGGGTCGGTGATCCACGCCTGGTCGCGCGCCGACAGGTCCCACACGTGGTGGTGCGCGTCGATGATCCCCGGGCCGGTCACCGCTCCAGCTCCGCCCAGAGCGCCTCGGGCACCTCCGCGGCCGAGGTGTTCGCGCGCACCTCGGCGGCGGTGCGCATCCCCAGCAGGACCGAGGTCACGGCCGGGTGGCGCAGCGGGAAGCGCAGCGCCGCCAGGGGCAGCGGCACGCCGTGCCGCTCGCACGCCCGCGCGATCCGCCGGGCCCGCTCGACCAGCTCCGGCGGCGCGGCGCGGTAGTCGTAGGTGGTGCCGGCGCCCGGCGCGGCGAGCAGCCCCGAGTTGAACACCCCGGCCGCGACGACGGCCACCCCGCGCTCGGCGCACAGCTCCAGCAGCTCCAGGCCGGACCGGTCGAGCAGGGTGTAGCGGCCCGCCAGGAGCACCACGTCCAGGTCGGTCTCGCGGACGAACCGGGCGAGCATCCCCCACTGGTTCATGCCCACGCCGATCGCGCCGACCACACCCTGGTCCCGCAGCCCGACCAGGGCCGGCACGGCCCGCGAGACGGCCTGCTCCCAGTGCTCGTCCGGGTCGTGCACGTACACCACGTCCACCCGGTCGAGCCCCATGCGGTCCAAAGAGGACTCCAGGGACCGCCGCACGCCGTCGGCGCCGAAGTCCCACACCCGCCGGTGGGTGGCGGGCACCGCGAAGGAGTGCGCCAGGTCGTCGCCGCCGCCGTCGAACGGCTCCAGGACGCGGCCGACCTTGGTGGACACCGCGAACCCCGCGCGCGGGCGGGTGCGCAGGAACGCGCCGATCCGCCGCTCGGACAGCCCGAGGCCGTAGTGCGGCGCGGTGTCGAAGTACCGGATGCCCGCGTCCCAGGCGGCCGCGAGCGCCCCGGCGGCGTCCTCGTCGGACACCGCGGTGAACAGGTTGCCGACCGGGCCGCCGCCGAACCCGAGGCGGGACAACGGAATCCCCCTCATCGCGGGCGCAACCGCAGCCCGTGCATCCCGCCGTCCACGGCGAGCACGGTACCGGTGGTGGAGCCGGACCGGGGGCTGGCCAGGTAGGCGATCGCGCCCGCGACCTCCTCGGCCGAGACCAGCCGGCCGTGCGGCTGCCGGGCTTCGAGCGCGGCCCGCTCCGCCCCGGGATCGGGCGCCGAGTCGAGCAGGCGGCCCACCCACGGCGTGTCGGCGGTGCCGGGCGCCACCGCGGTGACCCGGATGCCCTCGCGGACGTGGTCGGCGGCCATGGCCAGGGTGAGGGCGTGCACGGCGCCCTTGCTGGCCGAGTACACCGCCCGCTGCGGCAGGCCGGCCCAGGCCGCGATCGACCCCGTGTTCACGATCGCCGCCGCCGGCGACTCCCGCAGGTGGGGGAGCGCGGCGCGGGTGACCCGGGCGATGCCGAGCACGTTCACGTCCAGCACCCGCAGCCACTCCTCGTCGGGGTTCGCCGCCACGTCGCCCTGGGCCCCGACACCCGCGTTGTTCACCAGCACGTCGAGCCGCCCGAACCGCTCGACCACCTCGGCGACGGCCGCGCGCACCGAGGCGTCGTCGGTGACGTCCGCGCGGACGCCGTGCACGGGCGGGTCGACCCGCGGGTCCAGGTCCAGGGCCACGGCGGTCGCGCCCCGCTCCGCGAGCAGCCGCGCGGTGGCCAGGCCGAGGCCGGACGCGCCGCCGGTCACCACCGCCACCAGGCCGTCGAAATCGCTCACCGCGCCTCCGTCCCCGACCACACCGGACCGTCCGGGTAGCGGAAGTCGGCCAGGGTCCGGTCCTTCACGCGCGCCGAGAACCCGGGCCGGGTCGGCGCGCGGTACCGGCCGGCCCGGACCTCCGCCGGGTCGGTGAAGTGCTCGTGCAGGTGGTCCACCCACTCGATGGCGCGGTCCCGGGTGGTGCCGGAGACCGCGACGAAGTCGAACATCGCCAGGTGCCGCACCAGCTCGCACAGGCCGACGCCGCCCGCGTGCGGGCACACCGGCACGCCGAACTTGGCCGCCAGCAGCAGGATCGCCACGTTCTCGTTGACCCCGCCGACGCGGCACGCGTCGATCTGCACCACGTCGACGGCGCGGGCCTGGAGCAGCTGCTTGAAGACCACCCGGTTCTGCACGTGCTCGCCGGTGGCGACCTTGACCGGGTGCACGGCCCGCGCGATGGCCTGGTGGGCCAGCACGTCGTCGGGGGAGGTGGGCTCCTCGACCCAGTACGGGTCGAACGGGGCCAGCTCGCGCACCCGCGCCACGGCGGTGGCCACGTCCCAGCGCTGGTTGGCGTCCACCGCGATGCGCACGTCCGGGCCGACGACCTCGCGGGCCAGCCGCAGCCGCCGCACGTCGTCGGCCGGCGAGCCGCCCACCTTGAGCTTGATCATGTCGAAGCCGTCGGCCACCGCCCGCCGGGCCAGGTCGGCCAGCTTCTCGTCGGAGTAGCCGAGCCAGCCGGGCGAGGTGGTGTAGGCGGGGTAGCCGTCCCGGACCAGGGCGGCGGTGCGCTCTTCCTTGCCGGGTTCGGCCTCCCGCAGCAGGGCCAGCGCCTCGTCCGGGGTGAGGGCGTCGGAGAGGTACCGGAAGTCGACCAGCCCGACGACCTCGTCCGGGGTCATCGCGGCCAGGAACCGCCACACCGGCAGGCCCGCGCGCCGGGCGGCGAGGTCCCAGGCGGCGTTGACCACCGCGCCCAGCGCCATGTGCGCGACGCCCTTCTCCGGCCCGAGCCAGCGCAGCTGCGAGTCGCCGACCAGGTCCCGGTAGAGGTCGGCCAGGTCCCGCGCGGTCTCCGGCACGGGCCGGTCCACCACGTGCGGCGCGAGCGCCCGGATCGCGGCGGCCTGCACGTCGTTGCCCCGGCCGATGGTGAACGCCAGGCCGTAGCCGTGCGGGCCGTGGTCGGCGCGCAGCACCACGTACGCGGCCGAGTAGTCGGGGTCGGGGTTCATCGCGTCGGAACCGTCGAGCTCGCGCGAGGTCGGGAACCGGACGTCCAGCACGTCCAGGCCGACGACCCGGGCCATCACGCCTGCCCGAACGTCTGCCGCTGCGCTCCCAGCCCGTCGATCTCCAGCTCCACCACGTCGCCCGCCCGCAGGTAGGGCTTGGGCTCGGGCCGGCCCAGCGCCACGCCGGCGGGCGTGCCGGTGTTGACCAGGTCGCCCGGCCGCAGCACGAGGAACCAGCTCAGGTAGCGGATCAGCTCGCCCACCGGGGTGACCATGTTCTTGGTCGAGGAGTCCTGGCGGGGAACGCCGTTGACCCGCAGCCGCAGGCCGAGCGCCTGGGGGTCGCCCACCTCGTCGGCGGGCACCAGCCAGGGCCCGAGCGGGTTGAACGTCTCGCAGTTCTTGCCCTTGTCCCACTGCCCGCCGCGCTCGATCTGGAACTCCCGCTCGGACACGTCGTGGGAGATGACGTACCCGGCGACGCACTCCAGCGCCTCCTCGGCCGACCCCAGGTACCGGGCGGTGCGGCCGATGACCACGCCCAGCTCGACCTCCCAGTCGGTCTTGGTGGAGCGGCGCGGGATCAGCACCTCGTCCTCGGGCCCCACGATCGTGTCGGGCGTCTTGAGGAACATCGGCGGTTCGTCCGGGATCGGCAGGCCGGTCTCCTCGGCGTGGTCCCGGTAGTTCAGGCCGATGCAGACGATCTTGCCCACGTTCGCGATCGGCGGCCCCACGCGCACCCCCTCCACCACGATCGGTTGGAGTTCGCGGGCCGCCAGCGCGGCACGGGCGCGCGCGATGCCGTCATCGGCTAGGAAGTCGCCCGTCACGTCGGCCGTCAACGGGGTCAGGTCGTAGGTGACACCGTCGTCGGCCCGGACGGCGGGGCGTTCGGAACCAGCCGGTCCCAGACGCAGCAGCTGCACGGGAGACCTCCTCGAAGTCGGTCGACAGATCGGATGTATAGCGCTTCCGCGCGACCGACGTCCAGAGGTGGTCCGAACAGCGGTCCGATGAATCCCGGCCGGGGACGAGCCGGGGAAGACAGCCGAGAGGACGAGATGAACCACCACCGCGCGGGGCGGACCCGCGCCACCTCCGCCGCGGCCCGCGCGACGGCCGCCGCCCTGCTCGTCGCGCTCGTCGCCCTCCCCACCCCGGTGGCCCCCGCCGGCCTCCCCGGCGCCGCTCCCGCGCACCACGGCCGCGAGTCGGCCGCCG
>NZ_JBHSQO010000051.1:0-63147 GCF_042658445.1 Saccharothrix lopnurensis
CCGCCGCCGCCCGCCGCGGTCACCACGTCGCCCAGCTCGTCGGAACCGCCGGCGCGGGCCGCGGCGGCGGCGGCGCCGAGCACGGACAGCACGGTGCCGGGCACGGGCTCGGACACCGCGGCGGTGGCCAGCTCGTCGGCCCGCAGCAGGGCCCGGCGCAGCGACGCGCCGGTGGCCGTGGAGGCGCCCTGGGCCGCCTCGGCGAGCCCGCGCAGCACCTGGGACAGGATCACCCCGGAGTTGCCGCGGGCGCCGGCCAGCGCGCCGCGCGCCAGGGCGGCCAGCGCGCCGCCGACCGAGTCCACGGGCGTGCGGAGCAGGTTGTCCAGGGCCGAGCGCATGGTCTGGAGCAGGTTCGTGCCGGTGTCGCCGTCGGGCACCGGGAAGACGTTGATGCGGTCGATGTCCTCCCGGTTGGCGTCCAGGGACCGCACACAGGCGTCCGCCCACTGGCGCACCGCGACCGCATCGAGAGCCCGCATGGCGGGAGGGTACTTCGGCGCGGTGGCGCCCCGGTTTGGAGGCGGTGCCGCCCACGGGCTACCCTGTGGGAGTTGCCATGCCCGGCTGAGGCTTGTGCACGCTTGCGCGCCCGCCGGGGCGTGAGTACCGCTGAAGAACCTTAAGGAGTGGCTGACGTGGCTGCCGTGTGCGACGTCTGTGGCAAGGGGCCGGGCTTCGGCAAGTCGGTCTCGCACTCCCACCGGCGCACCAACCGCCGGTGGAACCCGAACATCCAGACCGTGCGCGCGAAGGTCTCGCCCTCGCAGCGCCAGCGGTTGAACGTGTGCACCTCGTGCCTGAAGGCGGGCAAGGTGGTGCGCGGCTGACGACCGCGTCCCCCACGTGTTGAGAAGGGGCCCGGTCACCTCACCAGAGGTGGCCGGGCCCCTTGTCGTCCACCCCGGGCCTGCCGGGCGGCGGGTACGGGGTGCCAGAGGACGCACCCGCCAGGCCCTGGTGGCGAGCCCGGGACTCCGGGGTGGACGACTGCGGTGTCCGGGTGGACGTCCCGGGGATTGCCCGGTCGCCCCGCGTCAAGCAGGAATCACTCGAAAGAGGAGCGGATCAACGCCGGGGTGGCACGGCAGCGCCCGCGCCCCGCACTCCCGCGTCACGGCAGCAGCCGCGCCCCGTCGCGTCACGGCAGCGCCCCGCACTCCCGCGTCACGGCAGCAGCCGCGCCCCGTCGCGTCACGGCAGCGCCCCGCGCTCCCGCGTCACGGGAGCGCCGAACCGGGGCGGTCCCTACGGGAGCTTCCAGTCGACCGGGGCCGCGCCCTGCTCCACCAGCAGGTCGTTGACCTTGCTGAACGGCCGCGAGCCGAAGAAACCGCCGGCCGCCGACAGCGGGCTCGGGTGCACCGACTCGACGCACGGGAACGGCGCCAGCAGCGGCTTGAGCGCCCGCGCCTGGCTGCCCCACAGGATCGCCACCAGCGGGGTGTCGCGCGCCGCCAGGGCCTTGATCGCCTGCTCGGTCACCGGCTCCCAGCCCTTGTTGCGGTGGGAGTTCGACTTGCCCGGCTGCACGGTCAGCGCCCGGTTGAGCAGCAGCACGCCCTGCTCGGTCCACGGCGTCAGGTCGCCGGTGGACGGCTTCGGGTGACCCAGGTCGGACGTGTACTCCTGGTAGATGTTGACCAGGCTCTTGGGGATCGGCCGCGTCTCGGGCGACACCGAGAAGCTCAGGCCGACGGCGTGCCCCGGCGTCGGGTACGGGTCCTGGCCGACGATCAACACCCTGACCGAGTGGAACGGCTGCTGGAACGCCCTCAGCACGTTCTCCCCGGCGGGCAGGTAGGTGCGTCCCGCGGCCACCTCGGCGCGCAGGAACTCCCCCATCTTCGCGACCTGGTCGGCGACCGGGGCGAGCGCCTCGGCCCAGCCGGATTCCACGATTTCCTCAAGAGGGCGTGCCACGGCGGGACCTTATCTCAGTCCAGTCGGCGCAGTTCCCCTCGGTACCGGGAGATGTTCTCGACGTAGTTGTCGACGATGAACTTCCACGCGCCCTCGGGCACCACGTGGCCCTCGCGCACGCGGGCCGGCACGCCGAGCGCCATGGACCGCGCCGGGATGCGGCCGTCGAACGAGACCACCGCGCCCGCGCCGACGATCGCGCCCTCCCCGACCACGGAGCCGTTGAGCACCACCGAGCCGGAGGCGATCAGGCACCCGTCGGCGATGGTCGCGCCCTCGATGTGCACGTTGTGGCCGATCACGCACTCCGCGCCGATCAGCGCCGGGTGGATCTGGGTGCAGTGCACGACCGTGCCGTCCTGGACCGAGGTGCGCTCCCCGACCTCGATGCGCCCGTAGTCGCCGCGCAGCACCGCCTGGGGCCACACCGAGGCGTGCGCGCCGATCCGGACGTCGCCGATCACGGTCGCGTCGGGGTGCACGTAGGCGTCCGGGTGGATCTCCGGTGCCACGTCGCCCAGCGCGTAGATCGCCACCGCGTCCTCCAGCGTGCTCAGAGTTCCTTCGCGAAGCAAAGGCTGTTGGGATGATCGCGGTAGACGCCGAAGTTGTCGATACGGGTGTAGCCGGCGCGGGTGTAGAGCCCGATCGCCTCGGGCTGCCGGTCGCCCGTCTCCAGCACCATGCGCCGGCGCCCGACCGCGCGCGCCGCGTCCTCCAGCGCGGTCAGCACGAGCCGCGACAGGCCGCGCCCGCGCAGGGCGTCCACCACGTACATGCGCTTGATCTCGGCGTCGCCGGGGCGCAGCGAGTCCAGCACCTCGTCGTGCGCGCGCCAGCCTCCGCAGGCCACCGGGTCGCCGTCGAGGTAGCCGACCACGAAGTGGCCGGCGGGCGCGGCGAACTGCGCCGGGTCGACCGGCGTCACGTCCTCGTCGCCGTAGCGCACCACGAAGACCTGCTGGAGCTCCGCGATCAACTTGACCGCGTCTGGATGGTCATACGGGAGCGTGCATAGTTCCACACCGATCAGGCTACCTAGCGCCAGTGCTCCCAACCAGGGGGCTTCTCGTACGCGCGGCCGTCCACGGTCACCCCGCTGCCGTGCCGGACCGTGCCGATCGTGGTCCACCCCTCGGGCACCGCGGCGGGCTCGGGGAACGCCGCGGCCAGCGCGTGGTCCTCACCGCCGGTGAGCACCCAGTGCCGGGCGTCCGCGCCGAGCGCCGCGGCCACGTCGATCAGCCGGGGGTGCACCTCCAGCAGCTCGGTGCGGATGTCGATGCCGATGCCGGACTCGTCCGCGATGTGCCCGAGGTCGGCCAGCAGCCCGTCCGACACGTCGATCATCGCGGTCGCGCCGGCCTCGGCGGCCTGCGGACCGGCCGCGTACGGGGGTTCGGGGTTCCGCTGCGCGCCGACCACCGCGACCGGCGACCGGAACCCCCGCTGGAGCACCGCCAGGCCGCCCGCCGCCCAGCCGAGCCGACCGCAGACCGCGATCACGTCCCCGACCTGGGCCCCGGACCGCGTCACCGGCTCCAGGCCGTTCATGTCGCCCATCGCCGTAACGGAGATCACCAGTGTCGCGGAGGACACCATGTCGCCGCCCACCACGCCCGCGCCCGCGACGACCGCCTCCTGCCACAGCCCGGCGGTGATGCCCTCGACCACCGCGGAGGGGGTGTCGGCGGGGCAGGCGAGGCCGATCGTGAGGGCCGTCGGGATGGCTCCCATCGCGGCCACGTCGGCCAGGTTCACGGCCGCCGCCTTGCGGCCGACCTGCTCGGGAGAGGACCAGTCGAGTCTGAAGTGGACACCTTCGACGAGCACGTCGGTGGACACCACCACGCGGCCGTCCGGCGCGGCCACCACGGCCGCGTCGTCACCCGGCCCCAGCAGGGTGGTGGGCGGTTGCGTCCGACCCGCCGTCACGCGGCGGATGAGACCGAACTCACCCACTTCAGCGACCGTGTCCGCGCTGTGCGGCGGCTCCGGACGCACGATTGCCTCCCGTTCTGAGCATTCGGAACCCCAACTGGGGTACGTTGCTGTGCACGTTCCTACCCCGACCCAACCTGTCGCGACGAAGGGGCACGCCGTGGTCCACGCATACATCCTCATCCAGACCGAGGTCGGGAAGGCAGCCGCCGTCGCGGCGGAGATCTCGGGCATCCCGGGCGTGGCCCAGGCGGAGGACGTCACCGGTCCCTACGACGTGATCGTCCGCGCCGAGGCCGAGACCGTGGACCAGCTGGGCCAGCTCGTGGTCGCCCGCATCCAGAACGTCGAGGGCATCACCCGAACGCTGACCTGCCCGGTGGTCCACCTCTGACGCCGTGCTGTCATAGCGGCGTGGCACCGCGACCGGACACCGCACCACCGCTCCCCCGCCCGCTGACCGCCGTGGCCGTCGGCCTGTCGGCGCTGCTGGTGGCGGGGGTGGGGACCGTGGGCCTCTTCTCCCGCACGGTCGGCGAGGACACCCCCGCCGCACCGCCGCCGGTGGACCGCTCCGGGCCCGTCGCGCTGGTGCCCGTGCCCGCCCCGGCGGCCGGGTCCGACGCGTGCCGGGCGCTGCTGGGCGCGCTGCCCGCGGAGCTGGTCTCCAACGGGACCGCGCTGCCGCGCCGCGACCTGGCCTCCCCCGCGCCCGAGGGCGCCCTCGCGTGGGGCGACGCCGCGCACGAGCCGGTGGTGCTGCGGTGCGGGCTGGACCGGCCGGGCGACCTGGCGCCGACCTCCGAGCTGCGCACCGTCTCCGAGGTGGAGTGGCTGGTGCTGTCGGCCGCGGGCTCGGCCACCTGGTACGTGGTGGACCGGCCGGTGTACGTGGCGCTGACCCTGCCGGCCGACGCGGGCACGGGGCCCCTCCAGGACATCTCGGCGACCGTCCGGGACACCCTGGCGAAGGGCCCCGTGGACACGCGGGGCTGACCTACCGCAGGCCGGTGCCGCGGGCGATCGCCGTCTCGACCAGCGTGGTCAGCAGGGACGGGTAGTCCAGGCCGGTCTCCGCCCACATCCGCGGGTACATCGAGATCGGCGTGAAGCCCGGCATGGTGTTGACCTCGTTGACGACCAGCCGCTCGTCCTCGGTGACGAAGAAGTCCACCCGGGCCAGGCCCTGGCAGTCCAGCGAGCGGAACGCCGTGACGGCCATCTCGCGCAGCGCCCCGGCGACCCCCTCGGGCAGCTTCGCGGGCACGTCGAACTCGCACACGTCGTCGAGGTACTTGGCGTCGAAGTCGTACCAGTCGACCTCGCCGCCGACCACGCGCAGCTCGGCGGGCACCGACGCCTCCACCCGGCCGTCGGGGAACTCCAGCACGCCGCACTCGACCTCGCGGCCGGACACGCCGGCCTCGATGATCACCTTGGGGTCGGTCTTGCGGGCCAGGGCGATGGCGCCGTCCAGGTGCTGCCAGTCGACGACCTTGGAGATGCCCACCGAGGACCCGGCGCGCGCGGGCTTGACGAAGACCGGCAGCCCGAGGCGCTCGCGGTCGGCGTCGGACAGCGTGTCCTGGTCGCGCCGCAGCACGGCGTACCGGCCGACCGGCAGGCCCGCGCCCTCCAGCAGGCGCTTGGTGAACTCCTTGTCCATCGCCGCGGCGCTGGCGAGCACGCCCGGCCCGACGTAGGGCAGGTCGGCCAGCTCCAGCAGGCCCTGGACCGTGCCGTCCTCGCCCCACGCGCCGTGCAGCAGCGGGAAGACGACGTCCACGCCGGACAGGGCCTCGCCCGGGGCGACCGGCTCCAGGTGCCCGCCCGAGACGGGGACCAGCGCGGTGACCGACGGCAGTTGCCGGTCACGCACCTCCAGCGCCTTCGTGTCGTCGGCGCCGACCACCCACGCGCCTGCTTCGGTGATGCCCACGGGCACCACCTCGAACCGCTCCCGGTCGAGGTGCGGCAGGACGCTGCCGGCGGACAGGCAGGAGACCTTGTGCTCGCTGCTGCGCCCGCCGAACACCACGGCGACCTTGGTCTTGCGCTGTGTCATGGATCGGACCCTACCCGGATGGCGTAACAGCACGACCGGACCGCTCGGGGGGCCGGGCGGGTGGGTTGGCCGGGACAGGTGCCCGGCCGGGCAGGGCCGCTCAGCGCGAGCCGCTCAGCCCAGAACCGCCCGCAGCAGCGCGATCAGCTCGGGCACGGCGGCGGCCAACTGGTCGCGCGAGCAGGCGCTGTAACCGATGGCCGCGCCGTGCACCCTGGGCCGGCCCGCGTGGTGCCGACCCAGGCCGTCCAGGCGCAGCCCCTTCGCGTGGGCCGCGGCGAGCACGTCGCGCTCGGCCTGCGCGGTGGGCAGGGGCACCACGATGTGCGCGCCCGCGTCGTCGCCCAGCACCGGGACGCCCGCCTCCGCGAAGGCCGCCGACAGCAGCGCGCGGCGCTCGGACAGCTCGCGGCGCAGCCTGCGCAGGTGGCGCCCCAGGTCGCCGTTGCGCGCCAGCTCGACCAGCACCCGCTGGCCGGCCGCCGACGGGCTGGTGCCGGTGCGGTCGCGGTGGTCGTTCACCTCGGCCGCGACCTGCTCGGGCGCGACCATCCAGCCCGCGCCGAGCGTCGGGGTGAGGATCTTGCTGGTGGTGCCCAGGTGCACGACCACGTCCGGCGCGAGGGCCGCCAGCAGCGGCAGGGGCGCCACGTCGTAGCGCAGCTCGCCGTCGTAGTCGTCCTCGACCACCAGCCAGCCCTCGGCCCGCGCCCGCTCCACCAGGGCGACCCGGCGCGCCGCCGACATGCGCCCGCCCATCGGGTACTGGTGCGCGGGCGAGCAGTAGACACCGCGCACGCCCGCGGGCACGCCCTCCACGAGCAGCCCCTCGGCGTCGACGGGCGCCTGCACCACGCGCACGCCCGCCGAGCGCAGCGCCCACACCGCCCGCTGGTAGCCGGGTTCCTCCACGGCCACCACGTCACCGGGCCGCAGCACCGCCGCGGCCAGCTCCACCAGCGCCGCGGTCGTGCCGCCGGTCGCGAGCACCGACTCCTCCCGCAGCCCGCCGCGCACGGCCAGGCCGCGGTGGCGCAGCAGGTGCTCGGCGACCACGGCGCGGTACTCGGGCAGGCCCGCGCGGGACGGGCGGAACAGGGGGGGCACGTCCGCGCCCGCCCGCCAGGCCCGCCGCCACGCCGCGCGGTCCAGGCCCTCGGCCCACGGCGCGCCCGGCGCCAGGTCGACCACGTCGGCGGGCGCGGGCGGGGTGGTGGCGCGGCGGGCGCGGGCGCGCAGGGCGCCGGGCGGCGTGGTCGTCACGTAGGTGCCCGAGCCGTGCCGGCCCGCGATCCAGCCCTCGGCGTGCAGCTGCTCGTACGCCGCCGCGGTCACCGTCCGGCTCACGCCCAGCCGCTCGGCCAGCGCCCGGGTCGAGGGCAGCCGGTCGCCGCTGCGCAGCCTGCCGTCCGCGGCCGCCTCGCGCAGCGCGTCCGCCAGCTGCACGGCCAGCGGCTCGGCCGAGCCGCGGTCCAGCGCCACCGCCAGTGCCGTAACCGCCACAGTGGTCTCCTCGAATAGCCTGTAATTGGCTCTTGTTAGAGGCCACTTTAGCGGTGAGGCTGGTCGCATGACGTTGTCGCCGACGCCCCGCAGCACGGTGAAGCGCGGACACCAGCGCGCCGTGACCGAACGCCCCGCCCTGCACGCCGTCCTGGACGCCGCGCTCGTCTGCCACCTCGCGGTGGTCGTCGACGGCGCGCCGCTGGTGGTCCCGACCGGCTACGGCCGCGACGGCGACACCCTCTACCTGCACGGTTCAACCGGCGCGCGCAGCCTGCGCGAGGCCGAGGCGGGCGTGCCCGTGTGCGTCGGCGTGACCGTGCTCGACGGCGTGGTCTACGCGCGCTCCCTGTTCGGCCACTCCCTGAACTACCGCTCGGCGGTCGTCCACGGCGTCGCCCGGCCCGTCACCGGGCGGGAGGCCAAGCTGCACGGCCTGCGCGTGCTCACCGAGCACCTCTCCCCCGGCTCCTGGGACTACGCCCGGCAGCCCACCGCCAAGGAGCTGGCCGCCACGTCGGTGCTGGCGCTCGACCTCACCGAGGCGTCGGTGAAGGTCCGCGGCGGCCCACCCGGCGACCACGAGGACGACGTGGCCGCCAACGAGCGGTGGGCGGGCGTGCTGCCGGTGCGCGCGGTCTGGGGCGAGCCCGAGCCGGACCCGTCGCTCGTCGGCGACTGGGACGTCCCGCCGCACGTCGTCACGCGCAGTCGGGCCTCGTCGCCGCCGGGACCTCGCGCGTAGGCCCGGCGACCGGGTCGTACCGGTACGGGCGCATGGTGCGCCCGCCGTCGCGGTAGACGTGGATCGTGACCGCCGGGTCGACGCCGTCGTTGCGGACCCGGTGCACGTAGTCGGGGCCGAACACGCGCGACTGGCCGGCCGCCAGGTGGTGCAGGTTCTGGCGGGGGCCCACCGCGACGACCTCCGTCAGGGAGCCGCTGACCAGCGTGAACGCCCCGGTGGTGAGGCCGTGGTCGTGCAGGTCGGTGTGCTGGCCGGGCAACCAGCTCATCAGCCACACCTCCTGGTCCCGGGTGCGCTCCACCAGGGCGGCGAAGCGGGTGTCGGGGTCGTAGCGGAGCAGGTGGGACCAGCGCTCGCGCCGTGCCGCGGTGTCCAGCGCGATCCGCACGGGGTGCAGCGCGCCGTGGGACTGGGGCAGGGCGATCGTGTTCTCCGGAACGGCGAACATGGTTCCTTCTCGGGATCTCGGGGGCGTGCGGGCCTCAACGGCTCGCGGGGCGCGAGGCGATCACCGAGGGGAACAGAGCGCGCTGGCGACCAGGCCGAGGTCGATGTGACCCCGCCCGGCGGTCCTGGCGCGGAAAGACATGGGACCGAGGGTGGCAGCGCCCCCGGTCCCCCGCAAGCGCGTCCCACGAAATGGACCCGTTCAGGTGGCCCCGCTCAGAGGCTCAGAGCGAGGCGAGCACGTCCGCCACCAGGTCGGCGGTGTCCTCGCAGCCGGCGGACAGCCGGACCAGGCCCTCCGGCACCGGGTCGCCCCAGTGGGCGCGCCGGTCCAGGGTCGTGTGCAGGCCGCCGAAGCTGGTGCTCGCGTACACCAGCCGCGACCGCTCCAGGAACGCCCCGACCGCCGCGGCGTCGGCCAGCACGAAGGTCAGCACGCCGCCGAACCGCCGCATCTGGCGGGCCGCCACCTCGTGCGCCGGGTCCTCCGGCGAGCCCGGCCAGCGCAGGCCGGTCACCGCCGGGTGGTCCTTGAGCACCTCGTACAGCGCCGCGGCGTTCTCGGCCTGGCGGGTCAGGCGCAGGTCGAGGGTGCCCAGGCCGCGGTGCGCGAGCCAGGACTCGAACGGGCCGGGGATCGCGCCGCCGGTGGTGCGCGCCGCCCGCACCCGCCCGGCCAGGTCCTGGTCGGCGGTCGAGACGTGGCCCAGCAGGACGTCGCTGTGCCCGGCGACCGCCTTGGTGTCGCTGCCGACCACGACGTCCGCGCCCAGCCGCAGCGGCTGCTGCCCGAGCGGCGTCGCGGTCGTGTTGTCCACCGCCACCAGCGCGCCCGCCGCGTGGGCCGCCCGCGCCAGCGCCGCGATGTCGCAGACCTCCAGACCCGGGTTGGACGGCGACTCCAGCAGCACCAGCCGGACCCCCTCGAACGAGGGGTAGGGGCCCGCCGTGGGCGCCTCCACGACCCGCACCGGCATCTCGGCGACCAGCGTGCGGGTCAGGTAGTAGCCGTCGCCCGGCACCACCACGGTGTCGCCGGGCGCGAGCACCACGCGCAGCAGGGTCGAGATCGCGGCCATGCCGGACGGGAACAGCACGGCCGTGCCGCCGTCCAGCTCGCCCAGCGCGGCCTCCAGCGCCCGCCACGTCGGGTTGTGCGCGCGGCCGTAGGTGTCCTCGCCGCCCAGGTGGTAGGCCGAGGCGAACACCGGGCCCGCCAGGAACGGCTGCCCCGGCGCGACCGGCGCGGAGTGGACGACCCGCGTGCCGTCGCCCCAACCGGCCGCCGCGCCACCGCCGGTGGTCGCCGCGCCGTCCGCAGCCGGGGCCTCCGCTGTCGTGCCAGCCGCCGCGCCTTCGTTCCCGCTCACTGCCGTTCCGCCTTCCGCTCCCGCCCGAGCAGCGCCGCCGTCAGCACGCGCGGGTCCATCCCCTCGTGGCACACCCGGTGCACGCCCTCCGTGATCGGCATGTCCACGTCCAGCCGCGCCGCCAACTCGCGGATCGACGAGCACGACTTGACGCCCTCGGCGACCTGCCCGTGCGCGGCCTCCTGGGCCTGCGCGAGGGAGTCGCCGCGCCCCAGCCTCTCCCCGAACGAGCGGTTGCGCGACAGCGGCGAGGCGCACGTGGCCACCAGGTCGCCCAGCCCCGCCAGCCCGGCGAGGGTCAGCGGGTCCGCGCCCAGCGCCTCGCCCAGCCGCGCGGTCTCGGCCAGGCCGCGGGTGATGAGCGAGGCCATCGTGTTGTCGCCGAACCCCATGCCCGCGGCCATCCCGCAGGCCAGCGCGATGACGTTCTTGCACGCCCCGCCCAGCTCGCAGCCGACCACGTCCACGTTCGTGTAAGGCCGGAAGTAGGAGTTCGAGCAGGCGTGCTGGAGGTCGACCGCGCGGTCGTGGTCGGTGCACGCGATGACCGTCGCGGTCGGCTGCTCGGCGGCGATCTCCCGGGCCAGGTTCGGCCCGGACACCACCGCGACCCGGTCCTCCGGCACGCCGGCGACCTCGCGGACCACCTCGCTCATCCGCTTGAGCGTGCCCAGCTCCACACCCTTGGCCAGGCTGACCAGGGTGGCGTCCGGGGGCAGCAGGTCGCGCCAGCCGGAGAGGTTCGCGCGCAGCGTCTGGCTCGGCACGGCCAGCACCACGGCCTCCGCGCCGTCGAGCGCCTTGGCCGCGTCGGAGGTGGCGGCCAGGTTGTCCGGGAGGACGATGTCCGGCAGGTAGTCGGCGTTCACCCGCCCCGCGGCGATGGCGTCGGCGACCTCGGGCCGCCGCGCCCACAGCACCACGTCGGTGCCGGCGTCGGCGAGCACCTTGGCGAAGGCCGTGCCCCACGACCCGGCGCCCAGCACCGCGACCCGCTCCACGTCAGACCTTCCTGGAGGAGTAGAAACCGTCGGGCGCCTGCTCCTGGCGGACCTCCGCGAGCAGGCCCTTCACCTCGCCCATCAGCAGGTCGGTCACCTCGCGCAGCAGGCCCAGGCTCTGCGGCCGCGCGCGGTAGGTCGACAGGTCCACCGGCCCGCCCACCCTCGTCACCACGGTCTTGCGCGGCAGCGGGCGGAACTTCCGGCGGTAGTGGTCGTAGACGTCGCGGGTGCCCCAGCGGGCCGCGGTCAGCACCGGGACGTCGTGCTCCAGCGCGAGCCGCGCCACCCCGGTCCGGGAGCTCATCGGCCAGCCGTCGGGGTCCTTGGTGATCGTGCCCTCCGGGTAGATGATCACGAGCAGCCCCTGCTCCAGGGCCTCGTGCGCGGCGCGCAGGCTCTGCTGGGCGTCGGCGGTGCCGCGGTAGACGGGGATCTGGCGGGCGCCCCGGAGCACCGAGCCGAGCACGGGCACGTTCCACAGGCCGTGCTTGGCCAGGAAGTGCGGCACCCGGCCCTGCTTGTGGACGAAGACCGCGTCGTAGACCGGGTCGAGGTGGGACACGTGGTTCATCACCACGAGCACCCCGCCCGAGCCGGGGACCCGCTCGCCGCCCTCGATGCGCTTCCGCGACATCGCCGCGGTGGCGGGGTAGAAGACCACCGCGGCGAACCCGACCCAGAAGCCGCCCTTCTCCTTGGCCACGTGCACTCCCTCTGAAGTCGTGGACCCGGAGTCTTCCCCGGAGCCCCCGGCCAGGTCCAGCCGGCATCGGGGAGTATGGCGGGGTGGGAGCCGAAGTGGACCTGGTGGTGCCGGTCAAGGCCCTGGAGCGGGCCAAGTCGCGGCTGGTGGGGGCCAGGGTGGACCGGCCCGCGCTGGCGCTGGCGTTCGCGCTGGACACGGTCGCGGCCGCGCGGCCCGTCGCGCGGCGGGTGCTGGTCGTCACGTCGGACCCGGCCGTGGCGCGCGGGCTGCGGGCGCTGGGCGTCGAGTCGGCGGCGGGGCCCGAGGGCCTCAACGAGGCGTTGCGGTTCGGGTTCTCCGTGCTGCGCGAGCGCGACCCGGGGTCGGTGGTGGGCGCGCTCCAGGCCGACCTGCCCGCGCTGCGGACCGCCGAGCTGGCCCTCGCGGTGGCGGCGGCGCGCGGGCGGGCGTTCTGCCCGGACCGGCAGGGCACCGGGACGACGCTGCTGCTGTCGGAGCCGGGCGGACCGCTGGAACCCGCGTTCGGGACGGGCTCGGCGGCGGCGCACGCGGCGTCCGGGGCGACCGCGCTGGTGGGCCCGTGGCCGTCGCTGCGGCACGACGTGGACACCGCGGCGGACCTCGACCTGGCGGCGGAACTGGGCCTGGGCCCGCGCACGGCGGCGGTCCTGAGCCCCGTCTGCTAGCCGAACCGGTCGAGCGCGCCGCGCAGGAACGCGTCACGGCGGGCGGCCACCACCCCGGCGGTCAGGTCGGCGCGGCCCTGGCCGTGGATCGCCGGGAGCCACGTCGCGACGTCCGCGGGCGTGCTCAGGGCCGCGACGACGTCCCAGCGGGCGAGGTCCCGGGCGGGTCCGGCGACCGACTCCCACCCGTCGAGGACGTGCCCGGGCGCGGCCGGGTCGCCCAGCAGGGCCGCGTCGCAGCGCAGGTTCCCGAGGTCCACGCCGGCCGACCCGACCCCGCCGTACTCCCAGTCGACGAAGCCGGAGAACGAGTCGCCGACCCACAGGGCGTTGCCCTGCCAGAGGTCGGCGTGCACGAACACGGCGGGCTCGGGCCCGGGCGCGCCGCCGACGCGCTCCCGCGCCTCGACGAGCAGCGGCGAGGTGCCGTGCCAGGCCGTGGTGAAGCCCCCGCCGGCCCCGTCCATCGGCCACCGGCGCAGCGGCAGGTCCGGTCCCGGCTCGGCGGTCACGGCGTGCAGGGCGGCCGCCGCGCGGCCCAGCGCCCGCATCCGCTCCGGCGACGGGGTCGCCGGTATCCGGCTGCTGCCGGGCAGCACCGTGGTCAGCAGCGCGGGGCGGCCCGACGCCGCGCCGTCGAGCTCGGCGGCGATCAGCCTCGGGGTCGGCAGGGCGTGCCGGCCCGCCAGGTCCAGGGCGGCGGCCTCGGTGGCGAGCCGCTCGCGCGCGCCCCGGTCGTCCGGCGCGGCCAGGCGCAGGACGGCCGCGCGGTCGGGGTCGCCGAAGCGGACCAGCCACGGGCCGGCACCCGACCGCAGGCTCCGCACGTCGACCACCCGGGCGCCGGGGGCCACCGCCCGGGCGGCCCACCTCAGCGCCGGTCCCCTCGCACCGCTCATCGCCACACGCTAGCCAACCGGGTCGCGCGGCCGGTGCGGACCGGACCGCGACCATGGGCGAACCCGACCCGGCGGTGGCGGTGCGGGCGCACGTGGACGCGTTCAACGCGGGCGACCCGCACGCGTCGGCGGCCGGTTCCACCGACGACGCGGTGCGGGTGACCGGTACGACGACCGTGCGGGGCGCCGCCGCGCCGAACCGGCTGTTCGCCGACGCGATCGCCGGCCGGGGCGGTGCGGCCGATCGGCTAGCGTTGCCGCCGTGCCGGAGCAAGCGACCGTCAGCGCGCACCACCCGGATGGCGCAGCCACCGTCCTGCGGGACGACGGCGTGCTCGTCGACGTGCCCGCCGCCGCGCTCGCCGCCGGCGGCTGGCGCGCGTTGCGGCCCGGCCAGCGCGTGACCCTCGACCGCGACCCGGCCGGCGGGGTGCGGGCCCTGCTCCGGCCGGTGTGACGCGGAGTTCACCTCCTGGTCCGTCCCGATCGGGGCGGACGTCGGTTTTCTGGGGAACAATGCGTTCGTGAGCACCGAGAACACGCCTGAACAGCCGGCGCCGAGGCGGCGCGGCCGATCACCCCGCGCGACCCCGCCCCCGTCGGGCACCGCGCGCCGCCGCCCCCGCCCGGCCACCCGCCGCGGCACCGGCCGGACCGCGACCCCGCCGCCCGCCGAGACGCCCGCCCGGCCGTTCCCGAGCTCACCGCCCGCCGTCACCGCCACCGAGGCCCAGGTCGACCTGCCCGACGACCGGTACTTCAACCGGGAACTGTCCTGGTTGGACTTCAACGCCCGGGTGCTGGCGCTGGCCGAGGACGCCTCCCAGCCGCTGCTGGAGCGGGCCAAGTTCCTGGCGATCTTCGCGTCGAACCTCGACGAGTTCTACATGGTGCGGGTCGCGGGCCTCAAGCGCCGCGACGAGACCGGCCTGTCGGTGCGCAGCGCGGACGGGCTCACCCCGCGCGAGCAGCTGTCCAGCATCTCCAAGCGCACCCAGGAGCTGGTCGAGCAGCACGCCAGGGCGTTCCTGGACCACGTGCGGCCGGAGCTGGAGAAGCACCACATCAGCATCGTGAACTGGGCGCAGCTGACCGATTTCGAGAAGCTGCGCCTGACCAACTACTTCACCGACCAGGTGTTCCCGGTGCTCACGCCCCTCGCCGTGGACGCCGCGCACCCCTTCCCCTACATCTCCGGCCTGTCGCTGAACCTCGCGGTGACCGTGCGGGACCCGGAGGGCGGCGCGGAGCGGTTCGCCCGCATCAAGGTGCCGGACAACGTGCCGCGGCTGGTCCGCGTGGAGAAGGACCGCACCAGCCCGACCGCGACGTTCCTGCCGCTGGAGGAGCTGATCGCGGCGCACCTGGGCGAGCTGTTCGCGGGTATGCAGGTGGTCGAGTGCCACGCCTTCCGGGTGACCCGCAACGCCGACCTGGAGGTCGAGGAGGACCAGGACGAGGACCTGCTCCAGGCGCTGGAGCGCGAGCTGGCCCGCCGCCGGTTCGGGCCGCCGGTGCGGCTGGAGGTCTCCGGCGACATGACCGACCACATGCTGGAGCGCCTGCTGCGCGAGATGGAGGTCGACCCGGCCGACGTCGTGCAGGTGCCCGGCCTGCTCGACCTGTCGTGCCTGTGGCAGCTCTACAGCGTCGACCGCAAGCAGCTCAAGGACGCGCCGTTCGTGCCCGCGACGCACTCGGCGTTCGGGGAGCGGGAGACGCCCAAGAGCATCTTCGCCACCCTGCGGGAGGGCGACGTGCTGGTCCACCACCCGTACGACTCGTTCTCCACGTCCATCCAGCGGTTCATCGAGCAGGCGGCGGCCGACCCGCGCGTGCTGGCCATCAAGCAGACGCTGTACCGCACCTCGGGCGACTCCCCGATAGTGGACGCGCTGATCGACGCGGCCGAGGCGGGCAAGCAGGTCGTGGCGCTGGTGGAGATCAAGGCGCGGTTCGACGAGCAGGCCAACATCAAGTGGGCGCGGGCGCTGGAGAAGGCGGGCGTGCACGTCGTCTACGGCCTGATGGGGCTCAAGACGCACTGCAAGACGTCGCTGGTGGTGCGCCAGGAGGGTTCGCGCATCCAGCGCTACTGCCACATCGGCACCGGCAACTACAACCCGAAGACCGCCCGGCTGTACGAGGACATCGGTCTGCTGACCGCGGAGCCGACCATCGGCGCGGACCTGACGGACCTGTTCAACGTGCTCACCGGGTACGCGCGGCAGGACCACTACCGCAGCCTGCTGGTGGCGCCGTACGGCGTGCGGCGGGGCATCGTGGAGCGCATCGGGCACGAGATCGAGCTGGCGCGGGCCGGGCAGCCCGCGGGCGTGCGCATCAAGGTGAACTCGCTGGTGGACGAGGAGGTCATCGACTCGCTGTACCGGGCGTCGCAGGCGGGCGTGCCGGTGGAGGTGGTGGTGCGCGGGGTGTGCGCGCTGAAGCCCGGCATCAAGGGGCTGTCGGAGAACATCCACGTGCGGTCGATCCTCGGGCGGTTCCTGGAGCACTCGCGGGTGTTCCACTTCGCCGGGGCCGGCGAGCACTGGATCGGCAGCGCCGACATGATGCACCGGAACCTGGACCGGCGGGTCGAGGTGTGCGTGCGGGTGACCGACCCGAAGCTGACCGCGCAGCTGGACTCGTTCCTGGACTCGGCGCTGGAGCCCACCACGCGGTGCTGGGTGCTCCAGCCCGACGGGGAGTGGGAGGCGTGGCCGGCGGACGGCAGCCGGGTGCGCGACCACCAGGCCGAACTGCTCCGCCGGCACCGCGCGGTGGGGTGACCGGGGTGATCAGGGCTGCCGGCGCCGTGCTGTGGCGCGAGGGTGCCGCGGCGGTCGTGCACCGACCGCGGTACGACGACTGGTCCCTGCCCAAGGGCAAGCTGGACCCCGGTGAGACCGTGCCCGCCGCGGCGGTGCGGGAGGTGCGGGAGGAGACCGGGTTCCGGGCCGTGCTGGGCAGGCACCTGAACCGCGTCTCCTACCAGGTGTCGGCCGGGCCGAAGACCGTGGACTACTTCAGCGCGCGGGCCGGGTCGGGGGCGTTCTCGCCCAACGACGAGGTGGACGAGCTGCGGTGGGTGCCGTTCGCGGAGGCGGCGCGGCTGGTCAGCCACGACACCGACCGGGCCGTGCTGGAGACCTTCCTGTCCGCGCCGGTCGACCTGGCCCACGTGCTGCTGGTGCGGCACGCCAAGGCGGGCAAGCGGGAGAACTGGCCGGGTGACGACGACCTGCGCCCGCTCAGCTCGGCCGGGTGGCGGCAGGCCGCGGGCCTGCGCTCGATGCTGCCCCTCTGGGGGCCCGCGCGCGTCCACTCGGCACCGCGCGTGCGGTGCGTGGACACCGTGCGGGGGGTCGCGAACGACCTCGGCGGGGCCGTCCTGCTGGAGCCGCGCCTGTCCGAGGAGGGCTACTGGCCGGACCGCGAGGCGGCCCTGGTGCGCTTCCTGGAGATCGTCGACGGCGCGGGCACCCCGGTCGTCTCCAGCCAGGGCGGCGTCATCCCGGACATCGTCTCCACCCTCGCCGACCTGGGCGGTCTTCCCCTGGACGACGTCCCGTGCAAGAAGGGCAGCGCCTGGCTCCTGGCGTTCCGCCGGCCCGCCCCGGGCTGGTCCACATCGGACTCGTCGACCGGCTGGCCCCGGCTGGTCTCGGCGCACTACTTCCCCACCGCGCTGCCGACCCCGCCGGCCAGGTGACCTCACCCCACCGGTTGGCCGCACCGGCGGAAGCGGACGGTGCGGCCCGGGGTCGGTCCGCAACCCGACCGGCCCAGTGGCGACCCGGGTGGTCTAGTCGCCCGAACGTTGAACTCAGGGGTCCCGAACGTTGAACTCGGGGGTCCTGAACGTACGACACGGTCGTCCTGAACGTACGACTCGCGGAATTGCTCAGGGCCCGGTGCGCGTCCGCACCGGGCCCTGAGCTGGTTGCGGGGGCCGGTACGACCGGCCCCTGCGTCACTTCTTCTTCGCTGCCGACGTCTTCGCGGCAGCTGCCGGCTTGGCCGCGGCGGCGGGCTTGGCGGCCGCCGACGTCTTGGCCGTGGTGGCCTTCTTCGCCGCGGCGGCGGGCTTGGCCGCCGCGGAGGTGGTGGCCTTGGCGGTCGACGCCTTCGGCGTGCTCGCCTTCTTCGCCGTGGTCGTCGCCGGCTTGGTCGCGGCCGCCTTGGTGGCGGTCGACTTCGCGGCGGTCGACTTGGTCGCGGTGGTGCTCTTGGCGGGCGCGGCCTTGGTGGCGGTGGTAGCCGGCTTGGCCGCCGCCGTGGTGGACCTGCTGCGCGTGGCCGGGGCCTTCGTGGCGGCAGCGGCGGCGCGCGCGGTGGTGGCGGTGCCGCTGGTGCTGCGCGCCGTCGAACGCGACGTGGTGCCGCGCGCGGTGGTGCTGCGGGTCGCCGGGGCCTTGGTACCCGCGGCCGGCTTGGCGGCAGCCGCAGCGGCGGCAGCGGGCTTCGCGGCCGTCACGCGAGGCAGCTTCTTGGTGCCGCTGATGACGTCCTTGAACGTCGAACCGGCGCGGAACGCGGGCACGTTGGTCTTCTTGACCTTCACGGTCTCACCGGTGCGCGGGTTGCGAGCGGTGCGGGCCGCACGGGCACGCTTCTCGAAGACACCGAAGCCGGTGATGTTGACCTTCTCGCCCTTGTGGACGCTGCGAACGATCACGTCGACGATGCCGTCGACGGCGGCAGCGGCGTTCTTCTTGTCGCCAAGGCGCTCGGCGAGCGCCTCGATGAGCTGGGCCTTGTTCACCGTCAGTCCCTCCCAGGACGCTCACGGCCCTAGTCGGGCCGACTGATGGTCACGGTAAGCCCATATGCAAGGAAATACCAATCGCCACGCCAAAGTTTTCGTTGTGGCGTGGCGATTACGACCTGTCGAGGGACACTCCCCGGAGCCCCCGGGAGGAAAGGCCGGGACCGGATTCCCGCTGCTAGAGGCGGAAACCCGGCCCCTTCGGGTCACTTCACGGGCACGGGATCGGTGGTCGGCAGCCACCCCTGCCTGCGCTGCTCGAACTCGGCGATGTCATCGGCGTGCCGCAGCGTCAGGGCGATGTCGTCCAATCCCTCCAGCAGCCGCCAGCGGGTGTACTCGTCGACGGTGAAGGGGGCGGTGAAGTCCTTCGCCACAACCGTGTTCTTCGTCAGGTCGACGGTCACCGGGGTGCCCGGCTCGTTCTCCAGGAGCTTCCAGAGCAATTCGACATCGGACTGCTCGCACTGGGCCGCCACGAGCCCCTGCTTGCCCGAGTTGCCCCGGAAGATGTCGGCGAACCGGGACGAGATGACCACCCGGAAGCCGTAATCCATGAGCGCCCACACGGCGTGCTCGCGGGACGAGCCGGTGCCGAAATCGGGTCCGGCGACGAGCACGCTGCCGGCCCGGTAGGGCTCCTGGTTGAGCACGAAGTGCTCGTCACCGCGCCAGGCGGCGAACAGGCCGTCCTCGAAGCCCGTGCGGGTGACGCGCTTGAGGTAGACGGCGGGGATGATCTGGTCGGTGTCCACGTTGGACCTGCGCAGGGGCACCCCGACCCCGGTGTGGGTGGTGAACGCTTCCATTCGGCTCGGATCTCCCTCAGACCAGGTCGGTGGGCGAGGACAGGGTGCCACGCACGGCGGTGGCGGCGGCCACCAGCGGCGAGACCAGGTGGGTCCGCCCACCCTTGCCCTGCCTGCCCTCGAAGTTGCGGTTGGAGGTGGACGCGCTGCGCTCACCGGGCTTGAGCTGGTCCGGGTTCATCCCGAGGCACATGGAGCAACCGGCCTGGCGCCACTCGGCGCCCGCCTCCAGGAACACCTCGTGCAGGCCCTCGGACTCGGCCTGGGCGCGCACGCGCATGGAGCCGGGCACGACGAGCATCCGCACGCCGTCGGCCACCCGGTGCCCGCGCAGCACGTCCGCGGCGGCCCTCAGGTCCTCGATCCGGCCGTTGGTGCACGAGCCGAGGAAGACGGTGTCGACCCGCACGTCGCGCAGCGGGGTACCCGGCTCCAGCCCCATGTACGCCAGCGCCTTCTCGGCGGCCACGCGCTCGTTCTCGTCCGCGATCGCCCCGGGGTCGGGCACCCGCTCGCCCAGCGGCAGCCCCTGGCCGGGGTTGGTGCCCCAGGTGACGAACGGCGTCAGCTCGTCGGCGTCCAGCCGCACCTCGGCGTCGAACTCGGCGTCGTCGTCGGTGCGCAGCGTCCGCCAGTACTCGACGGCCGCGTCCCAGTCGGCGCCGGACGGCGCGTGCGGGCGACCCCGGAGGTACTCGAACGTCGTCTCGTCGGGCGCGATCATGCCCGCGCGGGCGCCCGCCTCGATGGACATGTTGCACACGGTCATCCGGGCCTCCATGGACAGCGCCTCGATCGCGCTGCCCCGGTACTCCAGGACGTAGCCCTGCCCGCCGCCGGTGCCGATCTTGGCGATCACCGCCAGGACGACGTCCTTGGCCGTGACCCCGGGCCCGAGCCGCCCGTCGATGTTGACGGCCATGGTCTTGAACGGTTTCAGCGGCAGCGACTGGGTGGCCATCACGTGCTCGACCTCGGAGGTGCCGATGCCGAACGCCAGCGCGCCGAACGCGCCGTGCGTGGAGGTGTGGCTGTCACCGCAGACCACGGTCATGCCGGGCTGCGTCAGGCCCAGCTGCGGACCCACCACGTGGACGATGCCCTGCTCGACGTCGCCCATCGGGTGCAGCCGGACGCCGAACTCGGCGCAGTTCTTGCGCAGCGTCTCGACCTGGGTGCGCGACACCGGGTCGGCGATGGGCAGCTCGATGTCGACGGTGGGGACGTTGTGGTCCTCGGTGGCGATGGTGAGGTCGGGTCGGCGGATCGGCCGACCGGCCAGGCGCAGGCCGTCGAACGCCTGCGGGCTGGTCACTTCGTGCAGCAGGTGGAGGTCGATGTAGAGCAGGTCGGGCTCCGCGCCACTGCCGTGGCGCACCACGTGTGCTTCCCACACCTTCTCCGCGAGCGTGCGGCTCATCGCAACTCTCCCAAGATCTGGACAGTCGATAGATCTGGACTTCCCAGACAGTGGGAAGTTAGTATCGGCTTGTGGGACAGCATAGCGGGATCGGCGTGCTGGACAAGGCAGTGGCCGTCTTGAACGCCGTCGCAAAGGATCCGTGTGGGCTCGCCGAGTTGTGCAACCGGACGGGCTTGCCGAGGGCTACCGCGCACCGGTTGGCGGTCGGCCTGGAGGTGCACCGGTTGCTGCGACGGGGTTCCGACGGCCGCTGGCGTCCGGGCGCGGCACTGGCGGAGTTGGCGGGCGGCGCGACCGACCCGCTGCTCGACGCGGCCTCCTCGGTGTTGCCGAGGTTGCGCGACATCACCGGCGAGAGCGTCCAGCTCTACCGGCGCGACGGGATGCAGCGCATCTGCGTCTCCTCCGCGGAACCCCCGAGCGGTTTGCGCGACACGGTGCCGATCGGCGCGCGTTTGCCGATGACCGCCGGCTCGGGCGCCAAGGTATTGGCCGCCTGGTCCGACCCGGGCACCCAACGCTCAGTCCTGGCCGACGCCGTATACGGCGAACGCACATTGTTGGAAGTACGCCGCCGAGGCTGGGCGCAAAGCGTCGCAGAACGCGAACCAGGCGTAGCTTCCGTTTCCGCCCCGGTCCGGGACAGCACCGGCACGGTAGTGGCCGCCGTCTCCGTCTCGGGCCCCATAGACCGCATGGGCCGCCGCCCGGGGGCCCGCTGGGCAGCCGACTTGCTAGCCGCAGCCGAAGCCCTGCAAACCCGCCTCTAACCCCAACACACCACGCCACCCGCACCCCCCGCCCCAAGGTCGGGGGGTGCCGCACTTCCCTGACCAGCACACGAGGCAAAGGCGAAGCCAGCAGGATGCAAAGGCGAAGCCGAGCCAACGCGGTAGACGCGAGGGCGAAGCCCAACGCGTCACCGCAGGGGGGTGCAGGGGGGCGAAGCCCCGCCTGCCCGGGGTCCGGGGGTCGGACCCCCGGTGTGAAATGCGAAAGATCCCCGTTCCGCAAAGCAGAACAGGGATCTCCCAGATCTGTAGCCCCGAAGGGATTCGAACCCTCGCTACCGCCTTGAGAGGGCGGCGTCCTAGGCCGCTAGACGACGGGGCCCTAGGTATCTCGCTTCATTCAGTTTAGCAGGTCTTCGGATTCTTGCAAAATCCGCTTTCCTGGCTTGCTCGGGCAGTCTAGCACTTGCTTTTCTACCCTTGCAGCTGGGGTACCAGGACTCGAACCTAGACTAACTGAACCAGAATCAGTCGTGCTGCCAATTACACCATACCCCATTGGTTTCCCGGTTCGCTCCCCGTCTCCGGGGGCTCTCCGTTCCGCCGGGGAGAATACTAGACCACGTACCCGGCGGAACGGAAATCGGGGGTCACGCGGAGGTGGCCGCCAGCTCGCAGACGAGGAGTTCGGGCAGCTCAGACAGGCTGCTGATGGCCGCGACCCCCGTCGGCAGCGCGCCCTCGCGCGGGCCCTCGCGGTTCAGCCAGACGCCCTTGAGGCCGGCGTCGCGGGCGCCGATCGCGTCGGCGTGCAGCCGGTCGCCCACGTGCACCGCGTCCTCGACGTCCACGCCCAGGTCGGCGCACGCGGTGTCGAAGATCACCCGATCAGGTTTGGCCGCGCCGACCTCGCCCGCGATGAGGACCGTGTCGAAGTACTGCGCCAGCCCGAGCATGGCGATCTTGGCCCGCTGGTGCCGCCCCGAGGCGTTGCTCACCGCGGCCACGGGCAGACCGGTGGCCCGCAGCCACTCCAGGCACGGCACGACGTCCGGGAACAGCCGCCAGCCCGACGCCAGGACCTCCTGGCGCCGCAGCTCCCGGCGGGTCGCCTCGTCCTGGTCCAGCTCCTCGCCCAGCGCCGCGAAGAAGGCGCGCGTGCGGATGTTCCGCATGGACTCGTACTCCAGCTCGCCGGCGAGGAGGCGGGCGCAGTGCTCGTCGGTGATGCGCTGCCACAGCGTCCACGCGTCGGCGTTGCCCGCCATCGCGACCAGGGCGGCCCGGGACGAGGTGCTGTAGTCGACCAGGGTGTCGTCCACGTCGAGGCAGACGGCCCGGATTCCGCCGGTTCTCCGAGGGGTGAAAGTCGGGGCTGCGGTTGTCACCCCGTGAGGCTAGGTGCGCTCACCCCTCGTGCGAGTCGGCCAGAGAGGTGATATCTGGGGGTTCTTGCACGGTCAAGCACCATAGAACCCCCCGATAGCACCACTCAGATTGCCCCGAGCGCGCGGCGCAATCGCCCGATCGAGCGACTCCGGCCCACGAGTTCCAGGGATTCGTACAGCGGAGGCGAGACGGTACGGCCCGTCACGGCGACCCGCACCGGGGCGTACGCCTTGCGGGGCTTGAGGCCCATTCCGTCCACAAGCGACACCTTCAGGGCGTCCTCGATCGCGGCGGCCGTCCACTCCGGAAGGGATTCCAGGGCACTGATGCTCGCCTCCAGCACGGGGCGCGCGTCCTGGCCCAGGGCCTTGGCCGCGGAGTCCTCCTCGGGCGCGAAGTCCTGCTCCGGCACGAACAGGAACCGGACCATCCCGGACGCTTCGGACAGCACGACCAGCCGCTCCTGCACCAGCGGGGCGACCCCGGACAGCACCGCCAACTGCTCCTCGGTCGGCTCGGCCGGCAGCACGCCGTCCTTGACCAGGTGCGGCAGGACGCGCCGGACGAACTCCTCCACCGGCAGCGCGCGCAGGTGCGTGGCGTTGATCGCCTCGGCCTTCTTCAGGTCGAAGCGGGCCGGGTTGGCGCTGACCCGGCCCAGCTCGAACGCCTCGAACATCTCGGCCATCGAGAAGATGTCGCGGTCGTCGGCGATGGACCAGCCCAGCAGCGCCAGGTAGTTCAGCAGGCCCTCGGGCAGGAAGCCGCGGTCGCGGTAGAGGAACAGGTTCGACTGCGGGTCGCGCTTGGAGAGCTTCTTGTTGCCCTCGCCCGTCACGTAGGGCAGGTGCCCGAACCGCGGCGTGGAACCGGTCACGCCGATGCGGGTCAGCGCCTGGTACAGGGCGATCTGGCGGGGCGTCGACGGGAGCAGGTCCTCGCCGCGCAGGACGTGGGTGATGCCCATCAGCGCGTCGTCGACCGGGTTCACGAACGGGTACAGCGGGTCGCCGTTGGCGCGCACCAGCACCGGGTCGGGCGTGCTGCCGGCCTTGAACGTGACCTCGCCGCGCACCAGGTCGACCCAGGTGATGTCCTCGTCGGGCATCCGCAGCCGGAGCACGGGGGCGCGCCCCTCGGCGCGGAAGGCGGCCTTCCGCTCGTCGGTCAGGTCGCGGTCGTGGCCGTCGTAGCCGAGCTTCGGGTCCTGCCCGGCGGCCCGGCGGCGCGCCTCGATCTCCTCGGCGTTGGAGAACGACTCGTACAGCTCGCCCGCCTCGAACAGGCGCCGGGCCACGTCGTCGTACAGCTCGCGCCGCAGGCTCTGCCGGTACGGCGCGTGCGGGCCGCCGACCTCGGGGCCCTCGTCCCAGTCGAGGCCGAGCCAGCGCATGGCCTCCAGCAGCGAGAGGTACGACTCCTCGGAATCACGGGCCGCGTCGGTGTCCTCGATGCGGAACACCACCTTGCCGCCCACGTGCCGGGCGTACGCCCAGTTGAACAGGGCGGTGCGGATGAGCCCCACGTGGGGCGTGCCGGTCGGCGACGGGGAGAACCGGACGCGGACCTCTGGGGTGGCTGCCTCTGGGGTGCCCACCTCTGGGGTGCCCACCTCTGGGGTGGCTGCTGATGCGCTCATGACCCGATCAGCCTATCCGCCTTGACCAACGCGTTCCCCGGGAGCATCCTGAAGTTATTCAACTGGCGTTGAAAAGAGGAGGGGGAATGGTGGAGCGGACGGGCGTGGTCGTCGCCGGCGGTGGACCGGCGGGCATGGTGTGCGCGTTGCTGCTGGCCAGGGCCGGTGTCGAGGTGACGGTGCTGGAGAAGCACGGTGATTTCCTGCGGGACTTCCGCGGCGACACGGTGCACGCGTCCACGTTGACGCTGCTGGACGAGCTGGGCCTGGGGCCGTCGTTCGCCGAGGTGCCGCACCAGCGGCTCGAACGGGTGCAGGTGCAGCTGGACAGCGGCGTGCAGACGATGGGCGACATGACGCGGCTGCCGGGGCCGCACAAGCACATCGCGATCGTGCCGCAGTGGGACTTCCTGGACCTGCTGGCCGACGCGGGCAGGCGCGAGCCGACCTTCTCGCTGCGGATGAGCACCGAGGTGGTCGACCTGGTGCGGGACGGCGGCCGGGTGACCGGGGTCCGCTACCGCACCGCGGCCGGGGAGACCGGCGAGCTGGCGGCCGACCTGGTCGTGGCGGCCGACGGCCGGTACTCGGGGGTGCGCGACCGGGCCGGCCTGCCGGCGGCGCGCTCGTTCGGCTCGCCCATGGACGTGTGGTGGTTCCGCCTGCCGCGCCGGCCCGGCGACGTGGCGAACGCCACCGGGCGGTTCAGCGGGGGCAGCGGCCTGGTGCTGATCGACCGGGGCGACTACTTCCAGACCGCCTTCCTGATCCGCAAGGGCACCGACCGGGTGCTGCGCGAGGAGGGCGTGGAGGCGTTCCGGCGGCGGCTGGTGGCGCTGGTGCCGTGGCTGGCCGACCGGGTGGGCGCGATCGGGTCGATGGACGAGGTGAAGCTGCTGGACGTCCGGCTCGACCGGCTGCCGCGCTGGCACACCGACGGCCTGCTGTGCATCGGGGACGCGGCGCACGCCATGTCGCCCATCGGCGGGGTGGGCATCAACCTGGCCGTGCAGGACGCGGTGGCCGCCGCGCGCATCGTGGCCGGGCCGCTGCGGCGCGGCGAGCTGACGCCGCGGGTGCTGGCGGGGGTGCGGCGGCGCCGGTGGTTCCCGACCGCGGTGGTGCAGGCCGTCCAGCGGCGCATCCAGGACTCGTTCCTGGCGCCGACCCTGGCGGGGACCTCCGGCGTGGCCCGGGGGGACGTGCCGCTGCCCGTCCGGCTGATGCGGCGCTTCCCCCGGTTGCAGGTGGTGCCCGCCTACCTGGTGGCGATCGGGCCGCTGCCCGAGCACGCGCCGGGGTTCGCCCGGCGCGCGCCCGAGCGGATCGAGCGGAGCTGACGGGGTCTCCCCCGTCCGGCGATCGGCGGTGGCCCACCGCCCACGGCGATCAGCGGTGGCCCACCGCCCACGGCGATCAGCGGTGGCCCACCGCCCACGGCGATCAGCGGTGGCCCACCGCGTTGGTGAGCGTGCCCAGGCCCTCCACCGTCACCGAGACGGTCTGCCCGGCGGACAGCGGGCAGACGCCGGCGGGCGTGCCGGTCAGGATCACGTCCAGCGGGCGCAGGGTCATCACCGAGGAGATGTGCTCGATCAGCTCCGGGATGCCGTGCAGGAGCAGGGAGGTCCGCGAGTCCTGCTTCACCACCCCGTCCACCTCGGTGCGGATCGCCACGTCGGAGGGGTCGAACTCGGTCTCCACCCACGGGCCCAGCGGGCAGAACGTGTCGAAGCCCTTGGCCCGCGTCCACTGCCCATCGCTCTTCTGGAGGTCCCGCGCGGTCACGTCGTTGGCGATCGTGTAGCCCAGGACCGACTGCCGGGCGCGGGAGGCGGGGATGTCCCGGCCGCCGACGCCGACCACGACGGCCAGCTCGCCCTCGAAGTCGACCCGCCCGGACGCCGCGGGCAGCTTGATCTCGGCGTTCGGGCCGATCACCGCGGTGTTCGGCTTGAGGAACATGAGGGGTTCGGCCGGGATCTCGTTGCCCATCTCGGCGGCGTGCTCGGCGTAGTTGCGGCCGATCCCGATGATCTTGGGCGGCAGGAAGGGGGCCAGCAGGCGGACGTCGGCCAGCGGCCAGCGGCGGCCGGTGAACGTCGGGTTCGCGAAGGGGTCCTCGGCGATCTCGACCGCGGTCAGGTCGTCGCCGTCCCCCTCGATGGCGGCGAAGGCGAGGCCGTCTGGCTGGGCGATACGGGCGATGCGCACGGAGTTCACCCTAACCGGCGGCTGGAAACGGCACCGGGCGTGCCTAGCGTCGAGGGATGCGAACCCTGTTCCTCGCCCTCGTCCTGCTGCTGGGCACGGCCACCCCCGCGGCCGCCGCCCCCGTGCCCCTGGAAGCGGGCACCCCACTCACCACGTTCTCCGCGTACCGGTGCGTCAACGGCTTCAACGTCCGCGGGTACCTGCTGGTGCCGCTGAACTGCGGCCCCCTCGGCACGGTCGTGCGCGGCCCCGGCGGCGTCGACGTCGGCCCGATCGTGGCCGTCCGCTCGACCTACGCGGTGGTGCGGATCACCAACACCACCGCGTGGGTCCAGCGGCCGACCATCGCCGGTGGCTCCGGGGTCATCACGGGCGCCGCCGAATCCCCCGTCGGTGCGGCGGTGTGCACGGTCGGCCGAACCGTCGGGCTGCGGTGCGGCACCGTCCAGGCCAGGAACGTGACGGTGCACTACCCGGAGGGGTCGGTCTCCGGGCTGACCCGGACCACCCTGTGCACCGAGCCCGGCGAGCTGTGGAGCCCGGTGTTCGCCGGCTCCCAGGCGCAGGGCCACCTCCTGGGCGGCAGCGGGAACTGCTCGACCGGGGGCGTGAGCTACTTCCAGCCGCTGCGGCAGGTCCTGGCCGCCGAGGGGTTCACGCTCGTGACGGGCTGACCCGCGTCGCCTTGTGCGCCAGCGCGTCGCACAGGGCGAGCCAGCTGGCCTCGACGATGTTGCCGTGCACGCCCACGGTGGTCCACTCGCGCTCGCCGTCGGTGGACTCCACGAGCACGCGGGTGACGGCGTCGGTGCCGTGCTCGGCCGAGTTGTGGCGGGTCCCGGGGAGGATGCGGACCTTGTAGTCGTTGAGCTCCACCGCGTCCAGCCAGGACAGGTGGGGCAGCAGCGCCTTCCGCAGCGCGGCGTCCAGCGCGTGCACCGGCCCGTTGCCCTCGGCGGTGGCGATCACCCGCTCGCCCGCCACGTGCACCTTGACCGTGGCCTCGGACACGATGACGCCGTCCTGGCGGTGGTCGAGCACCACCCGGTAGGACTCCAGCTCGAACGGGGCGTCGTCCAGTTCGGACAGCTCCGCCTTGAGCAGCAGCTCCAGGGAGGCGTCGGCGGCCTCGAACGACCAGCCGGCCGCCTCCAGCTCCTTGACCTTGCGCACGGCGCTGGTCAGGGCATCGGGTCGGCGGGTCAGGTCGATCCCGAGCTCGCGTCCCTTGAGCTCCAGGCTGGCCCGACCCGCCATCTCGGTGACCAGCACCCGCATGTCGTTGCCGACGGTCCCCGGGTCGATGTGGTTGTACAGCTCCGGGTCGACCTTGATCGCGCTCGCGTGCAGGCCCGCCTTGTGGGCGAAGGCCGACGACCCGACGTACGCCTGGTGGGAGTCGGGTGCGATGTTCGCGATCTCGGCGAGGGCGTGGGAGACGCGGGTGAGCTCGGCCAGCGACTCGTGCGGTAGCACCTGGAGGCCGAGCTTGGTCACGAGGTTCCCCACCACGGCGAACAGGTCGGCGTTGCCGGCCCGCTCGCCGTAGCCGTTGGCGGTGCACTGGACGTGGGTGGCGCCCGCCTGCACCGCGGCGAGGGTGTTGGCCACCGCGCAGGACGTGTCGTCCTGGCAGTGGATGCCGACGCGGAAGCCCGTGCGGGCGACGACGTCGGCGACGGTCTCGGCCAGGCCCAGGGGCAGCTGACCGCCGTTGGTGTCGCAGAGCACGACCACGTCCGCGCCACCCTCCACAGCGGACTCCAGCACCCGCAGCGAGGTGTCCGGGTCGAAGGCGTGGCCGTCGAAGAAGTGCTCGGCGTCGACGAAGACGCGGCGGCCCTCGTCGACCAGGAACCGGACGGTCTCCCGGACCATGGCGCAGTTCTCCGCCACGTCGGTGCGCAGTGCCCGCTCGATGTGCCGGCGGTCGGACTTGGCGACCAGCGTCACCACCGGCGCCTGGCTGTCCAGCAGGGCCCTGACCTGCGGGTCCTCCGTCACCACCACGCCCGCCTTGCGGGTGGAGCCGAAGGCGACGAGCTGCGCGTGCTTGAGCGTGAGGTCACCCGCGGCGGCGCGGGCGAAGAACTCGGTGTCCTTGGGCAGCGCGCCCGGCCAACCGCCCTCGATGAAACCCACGCCCAGCGAGTCGAGCAGCCTGGCCACGGCCAGCTTGTCGGTGACCGAGTAGGAGATGCCCTCGCGCTGGGCACCGTCCCGCAGGGTCGTGTCGTAGACGTGGAAACTGTCGCCGAGGGGGGTCACGAGGGGGCTCCTAGGGGATCGCGGAAAACAAAAAGACCCCCCGCAGGATGCGAGAGGTCGGCGCGCCGGGTGCTTCGAGGAGCACTTACCCGACGCGCTGGGCAATAATGACCACGGTGTGGAGAGCCACGCCGGCGATCGTGCCACAACCCGTCCGCGCTGACCATGCCACGGACGGGTTGTCCCACATGATGGGTGTCAGGCACCGGCCAGGAACCGGGCGAACGCCTCGACGGCGGCCGGGTTGCGCGGCGATTCGACCAGTGCCGCGTAGGGCAGCACGAAGAACCTCTTGTCCCTGATGGCGGGCACGTCCTTGAGCGGTTCGTAGAACTCCAGGAAGGCCCGCTTCTGCTCGGGGGTGCTCGCGTCCCCGTCGGCGTAGTCGTTGATCAGGATGACCTCCGGCGCGCGGGCGACCACGGCCTCCCACCCGACCGTGGTCCAGCTGTCGTCGAGGTCGCCGAAGACGTTCTCGCCGCCCGCCTTCTCGATGATGTCCTGCGGCGCGGCGTTGCGGCCGGAGGTGAACGGCTGGTCCAGCCCGCTGTCGTAGAGGAACACCCTCGGGCTCTTCCCGGTGACCAGCCGCTGGGCCTCGGCCACCTGCTCGCGGTAGCCGGTGATCAGCCGTTCGGCCCGGTCCTCGACGCCGAAGATCCGACCGAGGTTGCCCAGGTCGGTGTAGAGGGCCTCCAGGGGCGGCATGATGCCGCGCTGCTTCGCCACGCCGTTGCGGCACGCCTCGGTGAGCTGGTAGGTGGCGATGCCGAGCTGCCCCAGCGAGTCCGGGGTGAGCCCGGTGCTCTCGGAGAAGCCGTAGTTCCAGCCCGCGAACACGAGGTCCGCGCCCGCGCCCTGGACCAGCTCCTTGGTGATCTTCTCGCCCAGGTGCGGCACGCGCTCGAAGTCGGCCCGCCAGGGCGAGGACGCCACGTCGCCGGTCTTGGCGGAGGAGGAGATGGTGTAGCCGGCCATCCGGTCGGCCAGCCCGAGCGCGAACATCAGCTCGGTGATGCCGGTGTCGTTGGTGACGACCCGGGAGGGTGTCGCGTACTCGACCTCCCGGCCGCAGTTCGTGACGGTCGTGGTGCCCGCGCCCGGCGGTTCGGCGACGACCCGCGCGCCGCACGCCGTCGTGGACAGGACCGCGGCGAGCGCGATGAGCGTTCTCAGCACGGGGTGGCCTCCTGGTGGTCGAACAGCAGTTGTGGCACCCCGGTGGTGGGGTGCGGGACGACGTGGGCGCGCACGCGGAAGACCTCGGCCAGCACCTCGGGGGTGAGCACCTCGGCGGGCGTGCCGCTGTGCGCGACCCGGCCGCGGTCGAGCACGTGCAGGCGGTCGCAGTGGGCGGCGGCGAGGTTGAGGTCGTGCAGCACGGCCAGGACGGTGACGCCCAGGCGGCGGACCAGGGCGAGCACGGCCAGCTGGTGGCTGATGTCCAGGTGGTTGGTCGGCTCGTCGAGCACCAGCACCCTGGGCCGCTGGGTCAGGGCGCGGGCGATGAGCACGCGCTGCCGCTCGCCGCCGGAGAGGGTGAGGAAGCCGCGGTGCGCGAGGTGGGCCGCGTCCACCCTGGTCAGGGACTCGCGCACGATGGCCTCGTCGTCGGGGCCCGCGCCGTGGGGCAGCCGGCCCATGGCGACGACCTCGGTGACGGTGAAGTCGAACTCGACGTGGCTGTCCTGGGTGAGCGCGGCCAGGTCGCGGGCGGTGTCGCGGACCCGGGTGGTGGTGATGTCGCGGCCGTCGAGGCGGACCACTCCCCCGTGCGGTTTGAGCGCCCGGTAGGCGCAGCGCAGCGTGGTGGACTTGCCGCTGCCGTTGGGGCCGACGATGCCGTGCACCTCGCCCGTGCCGGCGGTCAGGTCGACGCCGCGCAGGATGCCGTCGACGGCCAGCCCCTCGATCCGGACCTCCATCAGCGGCCCCCGAACACGTAGCCGCGGCGGCGCAGCAGGAGCACGAAGCACGGCACGCCCAGGGCGGCGGTGATGACGCCCAGCGGCAGCTCCTCGGGCGCGGCGAGCAGGCGGGCGGCGACGTCGACCCAGATCAGGAAGCAGGCGCCGGCGAGCGGGGCCACGGCGAGCACCCGGCGGTGGTCCGCGCCGACCAGCAGGCGGACCAGGTGGGGCAGCACCAGGCCGACGAACCCGACCGCGCCGCTGACCGCGACCAGCACGCCGGTCATGGCGGCGGTGACCAGGAACAGGGTGCGGCGGGTCCGGGCGACGTCGACGCCGAGGGTGGTGGCGGTCTCGTCGCCCATGGCCAGGGCGTTGAGGTGCCGGGCGCGGGTGGTGAGGTAGGCGGTGCCGGCGACGACCACGGCCGCGGCGACCGGCACCGACGCCCAGGTGACCCCGCCCAGGCTGCCGAGCAGCCAGAACAGGGCGGCGCGGGCGGCCTCGCCGCGCGGCGCCTGGAAGACCAGCAGCATGGCGATCGCGGAGAAGCCGTGGGCGAGGGCGGTGCCGGTGAGGACCAGGCGCAGCGGGGTCAGCCCGCCCCGGCCGGCCACCAGGTAGACCAGCGCCGTCGCGGCCAGGGCGGACAGGAACGCGGCGGTGGACAGGGCGTAGATGCCCAGGGAGGCGAACAGGCCGGTGGTGGCGACCGCCGTGGCGCCGACGCTCGCGCCCGAGGAGATGCCCAGCACGTACGGGTCGGCCAGGGCGTTGCGGACCACCGCCTGGACGGCCACGCCGACCGCGGCCAGCCCCGCGCCCACGACGGCGGCCAGCAGCACCCGGGGCAGCCGGATGTCCCACACGATCCGGTAGGGGCCCGCCTCCGCGGCCTGGACCACCCCGCCCGTGACGGCCGCGTGCAGGTAGCGGACCACGTCGTCGAACGGCACGGGCACCGGGCCGAGGGCCACGCCGCACACCACCGAGACCGCGAGCGCGACGGCCAGGGCCGCGCACGCGCCGGTGGTGGAGGAGGCCGGTCCCGCGGTGGTCGGGTTCGCCGGGTTCGTCGGGGTCACCGGGTTCGTCGGGGTCACCGGGCGCCTTTCGGGCGGGTGGCCTCGACCGGGTGGCCCCGGTCCGCGGCGGACCGGTGCGCATCCGTCCCGCAGACCACGGCAGGAGTGGAGCTTCTTCCCACCGCCCGCGGGTGATCGGGCTGGCCGAAGGCGACTTCGGCTTACCGTTGCGGGTCAGCGCCGGACTCTCACCGGACTTCCCCCGCGGGCGACGCTCGCGACCCTAACGCGAAGGGCCACCACGACCGTGTCGTGGTGGCCCTGATCACGCGTCCGGGAGGGCGGTCAGGCCCCCGTGCGGACGTTCGACGACACGAGCGCGGCCAGGCGGTCGCCCACCGCGTAGGTGGCGCCCGGCGACGAGTGGTCGCGGGTGGCCAGGTCGAAGGCCACCGACGCCTCGATCCGGCGCGCCGCCTCCGACTCGCCCAGGTGGTCGAGCATCAGCGCCACCGACAGCACGGCGGCCGTCGGGTCGGCGATGCCCTGGCCCGCGATGTCCGGCGCGCTGCCGTGCACGGGCTCGAACATGCTCGGGTTGCGCCTGGTCACGTCCAGGTTGCCCGAGGCCGCCAGCCCGATGCCGCCGGTCACGGCCGCCGCCAGGTCGGTCAGGATGTCCCCGAACAGGTTGTCGGTGACGATCACGTCGTAGCGGCCCGGGTCGGTCACCAGGTGGATGGTGGCCGCGTCCACGTGCTGGTAGGCCACGGTCACGTCCGGGTGCTGGAGCGACACCTCCTCGACCACGCGCGACCACAGCGAGCCGGCGTGGGTCAGGACGTTGGTCTTGTGCACCAGCGTCAGGTGCTTGCGCGGCCGGTTGGCCGCCCTGGCGAACGCGTCGCGCACCACCCGCTCCACGCCGAACGAGGTGTTGATCGACACCTCGGTCGCGATCTCGTGCGGGGTGTCCTTGCGCAGGAGCCCGCCGTTGCCCGCGTACAGCCCCTCGGTGCCCTCGCGCACGACCACCATGTCGATCTCGGGCGGGTCGGCGATCGGGCTGCGGACACCCGGGTACAGCCGGGCCGGGCGCAGGTTCACGTGGTGGTCGAGTTCGAACCGGAGCCGCAGCAGCAGGCCGCGTTCCAGGATGCCGCTGGGCACGGACGGGTCGCCCACGGCACCGAGCAGGATCGCGTCGTGCTGGCGGAGCTCACCGAGCACCGATTCCGGCAACAACTCACCTGTGGCGTGCCAGCGCGCCGCACCGAGGTCGTAGCGGGTGATCTCGGCCGCGGGAACGACCTCACCGAGCACCTTCAGGGCCTCGGCGATGACCTCGGGCCCGATCCCGTCCCCTGGGATCACTGCGAGCCGCATCCACACACCTCCCAGGTATCAGTCCCATGTCGCGGGACTAGTTCTCAATGCGAAAGGCTACCGGGCGCGGAGCGTGAAAACGCACTCGGAACACACCTACGGGGCGATCTCTCCCGGACTGCGGGACACCCGAACGGTTCAAGGCCCCCGAACGGGTGTCGCCCGATGCGCTTAAAAGGCTCTGGCCAGCCGGGGCAACCCCCGACCGGCCAGAGCGTGGAACGTCGATCAGCCCACCGGGATCAGTCCGCCGAGCGGTTGCCCGTCTTCCCCTTCACCTTCACCACGTCGGCGCGGTCGCCCGTCGCGTTGTGGTGGTGCAGCAGGAGCAGGCTGTCCGCGCCGTCGGCGGCCAGCGCCGCGGCGTCGCGGTTGACCACCAGCGCGGTGCCGGGGCGCGCCTGGTAGGACAGCGCGGCGTCGCCGCCGCCCTGCACCCACAGGCCCGGCTTGAGCGGGTCGAACGACAGCGGGCTCGGGATCGAGTCCACGAGGCCGTCGCCGGCGCCCGGCGCCAGGTAGAACCCGGCCACGCCCACCTGGTACGAGATCCGCGAGGTGTCCGCCGAGGCGTCGATGCCCAGCGCCGAGAGCAGCACCGGCAGGACCACCACGTTCGTGTCGAACACGTTGGTGTCGACGTCGCCGAACTGGCCGTTGACGCCCTGGATGTCGACCGTGGCGCCCGTGTTCAGGTCCACCGTGCTGGCGACCAGCAGGTCGGTGTCGGTCAGCTTGGTCGCGAAGACCTCGTAGTCGAACGCGCCGTCGCCGTCGGTGTCGATGTCGACGAACGGCACCGTGTTGCTGCCCAGGTTGTACCAGTTGCTCCAGGTGGCGACGCCGAACGCGAGCAGCGCCTCCTCCGGGTTGCCCTGCGCCCTGGCCAGCGGCGCGGTGGACGCGGCGCCGACGTAGCGCAGGTCACCGCCCTTGGCCGTGTCGTTGAGCGTGCAGTTGGTGGTGACGTTGCGGCGGCACTCCGGCAGCCTCGGCGAGGACGCCTGGAGCTCCAGCGCGCTGACCAGCGACTGGTAGGCGCCCTGGTTGAGGCCCCGACCGGTCAGGTTCAGCACCGCCTGGCCCTGGCCGTTGGCCTTGACGCTGCTCGGCGCGTTGATGTCGGCCGCCGGCTTCGGCGCCGAGTACACCGGCACGCGCAGCGCGACCGAGGAGCCCGACTTCGGGGTGAGCACCACGCGGCCCGACGCGTCGGCCAGGAACTGGCGCGGCACGTCCAGGTGCAGCGGCTCGATCGTCGGGTCGACGGTCTTGCGCAGCGCCTTCGGGTCGTCGATCTTCAGCGTGACCTTGACCCGGGCGACGCCGCGCGGGGACACCCGGACGGTGTTCGCCGACAGCTCGTAGCGCACGCCCGGCATCTGGGTCAGGGCCTCGTAGCCCACGGTGTAGTCCACGAACCGGGTGGACTTGTTGACCACCTTGATGGTCTTGGTCAGCGACACCGGCTTGGCCGCCTCGACCACGCCGAACGACGCGGAGACCGCGCCCGGGGCGTCCTCGACGAAGGCCAGCACCTGGTTCTCGACCGCGGCCTTGCCGTCCACGCGGCCGGAGCCGACGCGGTTGGGGGCGTAGGTCTCGCCGTCGGCCTTCACGTCGGAGCCCGCGGAGTTCATCACCGCGGCCTTGACCTCGGCCGGCGTCCAGTCCGGGTGGACCTGGCGCACCAGCGCCGCGATGCCGGCCACGTGCGGGGCGGCCATCGAGGTGCCGGAGTTGACGAACGACTTGCTGCCCGAGCCGACCAGCGCCGAGGTGATGGTGTCACCGGGGGCCGCGACGTCCGGCTTCACGACCGGGCCGCGCACGCCGCGCGAGGTGAACGAGCTGGGCGTGTCGCTGATCGACGGGTCGTAGGTCGGCAGCGAGGTCGCCAGGTCGCCGCCGAAGCGGACGGCCAGGGTGCCCGCGTTCACGGCCGGGCGCAGCTGCGCGGTGGCCGTGCCGGTCAGCTGGAGGACCGGGATCAGGGCGTTGCCCGCGATGCCGGCGTTGAAGTGCTCCAGCTGCGAGGTGAACAGCGCGCCGATCGCACCGGCGTTGGAGGCGTTGTTGCTGCGGCCGGCCGAGCCGCACCGGCGCGTGGCGTCGTTGTCGTCCCACTCCAGCCACGCGACCTTGCCCGCCACGGCGGCCCGGTCGGCGGCCGAGAACGGCAGGCAGCCGTCGAGGTTGGCCGGGTCGCTCAGCTTCACGACCTGGCCGGTGGTGCTCACGCCCTCCAGGTTGAAGCTCTGGCTGTACTGGCCGGGCTTCGGGCCGGCCAGGTTCGCCGGGGCGGTCACCTCGACCGCGTCGCGCAGCACGTACGCGTCGCGGGTGCTGGCCACGGTCAGGGCCTCGGGGGTGCTGCCCGGCGAGCCGCCGATGTCGTACAGGTCGCCGCCGTTGCCCGCCGAGAAGACGGTGAGCACGCCGGAGGCGTTGAGCTTGCGCACGAACAGGCTGTCGGGGTCGTCCGGGGCGCCGTAGTCGGAGCCCAGGGACAGGTTGACCACGTCGAGGTGGTCGGAGAAGTCGCCGTCGCCGTCGGGGTCGAGCGACCAGTCCAGCGCCTGCGCGGTGACGTTGGTGGAGCCGTCGCAGCCGAACACCTTCAGCGCGTACAGCAGGGCCTTCGGCGCGGTGCCGGGACCGATGCGCATCGCGTCCAGCGCCTCGGGGGTGAGCTTGGTGTAGTCGCCCTCGAAGGTGCTGCCGTCGGCGTTGACGCCGAAGCCCGCGGCGGTGCCGGCGACGTGCGAGCCGTGGCCGTTGCAGTCGAGCGGGTTCGGGTCCGGCTTCGGGGTGTTGAGCGCCGGGTCGTCGCTGCCGCCGTCGTAGGCGTTGCCGACGAAGTCGTAGCCGCCGACGACCTTGGCGGTCGGGAAGTACGACGCGTCGACCTCGGTCTCGTCGATGGCCTCGAACGCCTCGATGGTGCCGGGGCCCGCGAAGTCGCTGTGGGTGTAGTCGATGCCCGTGTCGATGATGCCGACGCGGGTGTCGTCACCGAGCTTGCCGTACTGCTGCCACGCCTTGAGCGTGTTGGTCAGCTGCACGGCGCTGGAGTTCTGGCGGCTCTTGGGCACCACGGTGCGGATGGACTTCACGTCCGCGCGCTGCGCCAGCTCCCGCACCTTGGCCGCGTCGGCCTGGACGACCACGCCGGGCACGCCGTTGGCGGTCCGGTACAGCTCCTTGGTGGCGCGGTCCTTGCCCTTGAGGTCGCCGACCACGCGGTCCACGACCTTGCCGGTGTCGTTCCTGGTCGCCTTGGCGGCGTCCTTGGCCTGCTGCTTGCTCGCGCCCTGGCCGGTCTTCTCCGCGTAGGCGTCGACGGCGGGCTTGGCCTCCAGCTCGACGAACGCGGTCACCCGGCCCCCGGCGGTGGAGAGCCGCTCGGAGACCTTCAACTGCAACTTGCCGGCGTCCAGGCCGCGCGCGGCGGCGACGGACGGCGCCAGCGGATCATCCGCGGCCAGCGCCGTGCCGGTGGACGCCACGAGGAGGATCGTGGCGAACAGCGGTACGGCTGATCTGGCGAAAACGCGAGATCGGCTCACAACGTGCCCCAACCGAGGTCGGATACGACCGGGCGGGCAGCGTCGCGACGTTTTCAGGGGGGACAGCTACCCGCGTGGTGCCGTGCCCTCTACGGCACCGGGTCAACCTCGTGGGAGGGAACCTAATCCCTCGATCGTGTCGAACAATTAGACCGAACGAGTGACGGCACCCACAGATTTGACAATCAACGGTCAACTGTCACGCCGCCGGGACCTGCGACGATATACATCGCAGGTCCCGGCGGCGTTAGTCCGTTCGGGGAAATACGGCCTGCAAATCAGTCGAAGTCGACCGAGCGCACCGTGCGGGCGCCGACCGCCGCGCCGATCGGGTCGAGCACCGCGGAGTCCACCGGGCGGTCCACCCGCAGCAGCATGAACGCGTCCTGGCCGTCCTTGGTCTGGCTGATCTGCGCGGCCTCGACGTTCACGCCCGCCTCGCCCAGCAGGGTGCCGACGGTGCCCATCACGCCCGGCCGGTCCGGGTACTCCAGCAGCAGCACGTTGCCCTCGGCGCGCAGGTCGAAGCCGCGGCCGTTGACGCCGACCAGCTTCTGCACCTGGTCGAGGCCCGCGAGCGTGCCCGAGACGGTGATGACCGCGCCGTCCGCCTGCACCGCGCGCACCGTGACCAGGCTGCGGTGGTTCGCGCTCTCCGGCTCCTTGACCAGGTCCACCTGCACGCCCAGCGACCCGGCCAGCGCCGGCGCGTTGACGAAGGTGACCTGCTCCTCGACCACGCTGGAGAATACGCCGCGCAGCGCGGCCAGCGGCAGCACCGCCACGTCCTCGTTGGACAGTTCGCCGCGCACCTCGACCGTGACGCTGGTCGGGGCCTTCGCGGACAGCGCCGCGACGACCGTGCCCAGCTTCTGCGCCAGCGGCAGGTACGGGCGGACCTCCTCGCCGACCACGCCGCCGCCCTGCACGTTCACCGCGTCCGGCACGAAGTCGCCGGCCAGGGCGAGCAGCACCGAGCGGGCCACGTCCGTGCCCGCGCGGTCCTGCGCCTCGGTGGTCGACGCGCCCAGGTGCGGGGTGACGACCACGTTCGGGACGCCGAACAGCGGGCTCTCGGTGGTGGGCTCGGTGGAGAACACGTCGATGCCCGCGCCGCCGACCTGGCCCTCCTTGACCGCCTCGGCCAGCGCCTCCTCGTCGATCAGCCCGCCGCGCGCGGCGTTGACGATGATGACGCCGCGCTTGGCCTTGGCCAGCTGCTCGGCGCCGATCAGGCCCTTGGTCTCCGGGGTCTTCGGCAGGTGGATCGAGACGAAGTCGGAGCGCTCCAGCAGCTCCTCCAGCGTGACCAGCTCGATGCCGAGCTGCGCGGCGCGGGCCGCCGACACGTACGGGTCGTAGGCGATGACCGTGGTGCCGAAAGCGGCGATGCGGGCGGCGAACAGCTGGCCGATCTTGCCCAGGCCCACCACACCGACGGTCTTGCCGTTGACCTCGACGCCGTTGAACTTGCCGCGCTTCCACTGGTGGTCCTGGAGCGTGGCGTGGGCCGCCGGGATCTGGCGGGCCGTGGCCAGCAGCAGGGCGACGGCGTGCTCCGCGGCGCTGACGATGTTGGAGGTCGGCGCGTTGACGACCATCACGCCGCGCTCGGTGGCGGCGGGCACCTCGACGTTGTCCAGGCCCACGCCCGCGCGGGCGACGACCTTGAGCCTGGTGGTCGCCTTGAGCACCTCGGCGTCCACCTTGGTGGCGGAGCGGACCAGGAGGGCGTCGGCGACGGCGACGGCGGCGAGCAGCGCGGGACGGTCGGTGCCGTCGACGTGGCGCACCTCGATGTCTTCGCCGAAGACGTCGAGAACGGACGGTGCGAGCTTCTCGGCGATCAGGACAACGGGCTTGGTCACGGAACGTCGCTCCCAGCGGTCTGGTCGGGTGGTGAGCGCGGGGGCCGTCGTTGCCGTGGTTGCAGGTCGTCACCCGCGCCGGCCGGCCACGGCAATGTGTCCGGGTTGTTAACGAGCATAGTCAGCGACCCCGCCGACCAGAACGGCGGGTGCCCCCGTTTCACCTGCTGGAATACGGTACGCGCGTCCCGTTCGACCGTCCCACCACCGCACCCGGCCCAACCACCCGGTCCCGAACGCTCAACTCGCGTACCCCGAACGTACGACACGCCCGATCTGAACGTACGACTCGCGCGGCGCGAGTGTTCGACACGTGCGCGAGTCGTACGTTCAGGACCACCGTGTCGTACGTTCGCGACCCCCGAGTTCAACGTTCGCGCACCGGGATCAGTCGTCCCAGGGCTCGTCGAACTCGCCGTCCTTGACGCCGAGGATGAACGCCTCCCACTCGGCCGGGGTGAAGACCAGCACCGGGCCCTCGGGGTGGGCGGAGTTGCGCATCGCCGTGTAGGTCACGCCGTCGGTGTGCTCGACGAACGCGATCTCGACGTGCTCCTCCTCCTGCTCCGCGCCCTCGTCGCTGCGGATCCACGTGACACCGGCGAGGTCGAGGTTGCCCCGGACGTGGGCCTTGTCGTCGTAGATCGGCGCACTGTCGGTCATGGGGCCTAGGTATACCGGAGCCCGCGGTGCCGGTGAACACCGCGGGCCGCCGGAAAACGCAGGTACTAGGCCGTTTCGGTGATGGGCCGGTCCACCCACGACATGAGGCCGCGCAGCTTCTTGCCGACCTCCTCGATCGGGTGCTGCTCGCCCTCCTGCTGCAACTTCTTGTAGTTGCCGCGGCCGGCGTCGTCCTCGTTCACCCACTCGGTGGCGAAGGTGCCGTCCTGGATCTCGGCCAGGATCTTGCGCATCTCCTCCTTCACCGCGGGCGTGATGACGCGCGGGCCGCGGGTCAGGTCGCCGTACTCCGCGGTGTCGGAGATCGAGTAGCGCATCCGGGCGACGCCGCCCTCGTACATGAGGTCGACGATGAGCTTCAGCTCGTGGAGGCACTCGAAGTAGGCCACCTCGGGCGCGTAGCCCGCCTCGGTCAGCACCTCGAAACCGGCCTGCACCAGCGCCGACGCGCCACCGCAGAGCACCGCCTGCTCACCGAACAGGTCGGTCTCGGTCTCCTCCTTGAACGTCGTCTTGATGACGCCCGCCCGCGTGCCGCCGATGCCCTTGGCGTAGGCCAGGGCGAGCGCCTGGGCGTTGCCGGTCGCGTCCTGCTCGATCGCGATCAGCGCGGGCACGCCCTTGCCGTCCACGAACTGCCGCCGCACCAGGTGCCCGGGGCCCTTCGGCGCGACCATGGCCACGTCCACGTTGGACGGCGCCTCGATCAGGCCGTAGCGGATGTTGAAGCCGTGGCCGAAGAACAGCGCGTCGCCGTCCTTCAGGTTCGGCGCGATGTCCTGCGCGTAGATGTGCCGCTGCGCGGTGTCGGGCGCCAGGACCATGATCACGTCGGCCTCGGCCGCCGCCTCGGCGTTGGTCAGGACCCGCAGGCCCTCCTCCTCGGCCTTGGCCGCGGACTTCGAGCCCTCGCGGAGGCCGATCCGCACGTCCACGCCCGAGTCGCGCAGGCTCAGCGCGTGCGCGTGACCCTGGCTGCCGTAGCCGATGACCGCGACCTTGCGCCCCTGGATGATGCTCAGGTCGGCATCGTCGTCGTAGAAGATCTCGACGCTCACTGGTTGGTACTCCCTTTCCTACAGCGGGTTTCAGCGCACCGCGGTCGCGGTGATGGAACGGGCGCCACGGCCGATGGCGACCATGCCGGACTGGACGATCTCGCGGAGCCCGTAGGGCTCCAGCATCCGCAACAGCGCGTCGAGCTTGTCAGACGTGCCGGTGGCCTCGACGGTGACCGCCTCCGGGGAGACGTCGACGACCTTCGCGCGGAACAGCTGCACCGTTTCGAGGACCTGGCTGCGCACCGTCGCGTCGGCGCGCACCTTGACGAGCAGGAGCTGCCGCTGCACCGAGGCCGCGGGCTCCAGCTCGACGATCTTGATGACGTTGATGAGCTTGTTGAGCTGCTTGGTGACCTGCTCCAGCGGCAGTTCCTCCACCGCCACGACGATGGTCATCCGGGAGATGTCGGGGTGCTCGGTGCGGCCGACGGCGAGCGACTCGATGTTGAAGCCGCGTCGGGAGAACAGGCCCGCCACGCGGGCCAGGACACCGGGCTTGTCCTCGACCAGGACGCTGAGGGTGTGCTTCGTCATCATCAGTCCTAGACGTCGGCTTCGTCGAACAGCGGGCGGATGCCCCGCGCGGCCATGATCTCGCTGTTGCCGGTGCCCGCCGCGACCATGGGCCACACCTGGGCGTCCTTGCCGACCACGAAGTCGATGACCACCGGCCGGTCGTTGATTCCCATGGCCTGCTCGATCACCGCGTCGACCTGGTCCCTCGACTCGGCGCGCAGCCCGGCGCAGCCCATGGCCTCGGCCAGCATCTTGAAGTCGGGGATGCGGTGCTTGTGCGTGCCCAGGTCGGTGTTGGAGTACCGCTCGCCGTAGAACAGGGTCTGCCACTGCCGGACCATGCCCAGGTTGCCGTTGTTGATCACGGCGACCTTGATCGGGAGGCCCTCGATGGCGCAGGTGGCCAGCTCCTGGTTGGTCATCTGGAAGCAGCCGTCGCCGTCGATGGCCCACACCTGGACGCCCGGCACGCCCGCCTTCGCGCCCATCGCGGCGGGCACCGCGAAGCCCATCGTGCCCAGGCCGCCCGAGTTGATCCAGGTGCGCGGGGACTCGTACTTCACGAACTGCGCGGCCCACATCTGGTGCTGGCCGACACCCGCCGTGAACAGGGTGTCCGGCGGGGTCAGCACGCCGATCCGCTCGATCACGTACTGCGGGGACAGCGTGCCGTCGTCGGGCCAGTCGTAGCCCACCGGGAACGTCTCGCGCCACGCGTCGAGCTGCTCCCACCACGGGGCCAGGTCGACCTCGCGGGCGGCGTTCTCCTTCTCCACCCGGACGGCCTCGACCAGGTCGCTGATGATCTCCTTGCAGTCGCCCACGATCGGCACGTCCGCACGGCGGTTCTTGGAGATCTCGGCCGGGTCGATGTCGGCGTGCACGACCTGCGCGTCCGGCGCGAACGTGGACAGCTGGCCGGTGACCCGGTCGTCGAACCGCGCGCCCAGCGCGATCAGCAGGTCGGACGCCTGCATGGCGGCGACCGCGGAGACCGTGCCGTGCATCCCCGGCATCCCCAGGTGCTGCGGGTGCGAGTCGGGGAACGCGCCGCGCGCCATCAGCGTGGTGACCACCGGGATGCCGGTGGACTCCGCGAGCGCCATCAGCTCGTTCGACGCCTCGGCCTTGATGACGCCACCGCCGACGTAGAGGACGGGCCTGCGGGCCGCGGCGATCAGCTTCGCGGCCTCGCGCACCTGCTTGCCGTGCGGCCGGGTGGTCGGCCGGTAGCCGGGCAGGCGCAGCTCCGGCGGCCAGGAGTACGAGGTCATCTCCTGGAGCACGTCCTTGGGGATGTCCACCAGGACGGGGCCGGGGCGGCCGGTGGACGCCAGGTGGAACGCCTCCGCGATCGCGCGCGGGATGTCGGCGGCGTCGGTGACCAGGAAGTTGTGCTTGGTGATCGGCATCGTGATGCCGCAGATGTCCGCTTCCTGGAACGCGTCGGTGCCGATCAGCGGGCGGGACTGCTGGCCGGTGATGGCGACCACCGGGACGGAGTCCATGTTGGCGTCGGCCAGCGGCGTGACCAGGTTCGTCGCGCCGGGGCCCGAGGTCGCCATGCAGACGCCGACCTTGCCGGTGGCCTGGGCGTAGCCGGTCGCGGCGTGCCCCGCGCCCTGCTCGTGGCGGACGAGCACGTGGCGCACCTTGGTGGAGTCCAGGAGCGGGTCGTAAGCAGGCAGGATCGTGCCGCCGGGGATGCCGAAGACCACCTCGCAGCCGACCGCTTCGAGCGAGCGGACGAGCGACTGGGCGCCGGTCACGCGGACCGGGGCGCCGCTCGGCGGGGCCGGTTTCGGGCGGGGTCCAGGGCGGGGCGACGACGACTCGCCGGGAGCCGGTCGCGAGGTTGCGCTGGTCATCTTCTGCCTCGTGGTTAAGGGTGCACGGTCCGGGCACGAAAAAACCCTCGCCAACCCGGACGGGTAGGACGAGGGTCGCGCGTCGACGCAAGCTCGAACTGCCTAGGCGTCGACGCGCCTGGGAAGTACGAGGACGAGGTTGCGCTGCATGGCGGTGACGTTAACCGTCAAGCCCGGCGAGCGTCAACTGTGCGGGACGGCGCTCCCGGATCGTGGAACCCGGCCCGGTCCGCGCACCGCCCGACCGGGTGGCGTGAACGCCCGAAAGGCGAGGTGGGACCATCGGGGACGTGCCGAAAGTCGTGTTCCGCGTCCCCACCCCCGCCCTGCTCGCCGCGGGCCTGGCCCTCATCTGCGTGACGCCGGTGGCGTGGGCCGCGCCCGGCCTCCAGGTGATCTACCTGCTGCCGCTGGGCTTCGCGCTGTGGGTGGTGCGCAACCGGACGGCGGTGGACGGCGAGCGGATCGTGGCGCGGAGCACGTTCGGCAGGCGCGTGCTGCCCTGGGCGGACGTGAAGGCCATCAAGGTTGACCCGAAGGGGTGGTTGTCGGCGGTGCTGGCGGACGACACCCTCGTCCGGCTGCCCGCCGTCCGGACCGGGCACCTGCCCGCGTTGGCGGCGGTCAGCGGCGGTCGGGTGGCCGACCCCACGGCGGCGGCGGCTCCCGGGGCGGCTCCCGGGGACGCCGCGCCCGACCAGGGGGACGCCGCGCCTGACGCCGCGCCTGACCAGGAGGCAACGCCGCCGCCCGTAAAGTCCGGGGAGTGAGCCAGCACACCACCCGCGCGTGGGGCCGGGTGCCGGTGGTCAGCCTCCTGCTGTCCCTGGCCGGCCTCGCCGTCTCGACCTACCTCACGATCGCCCACTTCCGGCAGGGCGCGCTGCTGTGCGCGGAGGGCGAGGTCATCGACTGCGGCACGGTCACCACCAGCGAGCAGTCCGAGCTGCTGGGCATCCCCGTCGCCGTGCTCGGCCTGGCGTTCTTCGCCTTCCTCACCGTCGCCACCCTGCCCTTCGCCTGGCGGGTGGCGGCGCTGCACTGGGCGCGCCTGGCGGCGGCCGGCGTGGGCGTGCTGTTCGTGGTCTACCTGGTGGCCGCCGAGTTCCTGCTGATCGGCAAGATCTGCCTGTGGTGCACCGCCGTGCACGTCATCACACTCGCGCTGGCGGCTGTGCTGGTCACGGGGGCGTTGCGACGGAGTAGCCTCTAAGCACCGCTCCCACCACCGGCGCCCACCCCCGCGCCGTTCGCGATCAGCTTCCACGCAGACTTCCTGGAGGAGCCGTGCCACCGCTCCGTTCCCGCACCACGACCCACGGCCGCAACGCCGCGGGAGCCCGCGCGCTGTGGCGCGCGACCGGCATGACCGACTCGGACTTCGGCAAGCCCATCGTGGCCATCGCCAACTCCTACACGCAGTTCGTGCCCGGTCACGTGCACCTCCGCGACCTCGGCGACATCGTGGCGGAGGCGATCCGCGAGGCGGGCGGCGTGCCGCGCGAGTTCCACACCATCGCGGTCGACGACGGCATCGCCATGGGCCACAGCGGGATGCTCTACTCGCTGCCCTCGCGCGAGATCATCGCCGACTCGGTCGAGTACATGGTCAACGCGCACCAGGCCGACGCGATCGTGTGCATCTCCAACTGCGACAAGATCACCCCGGGGATGCTGAACGCCGCCATGCGGCTCAACATCCCGGTGGTGTTCGTCTCCGGCGGGCCGATGGAGGCCGGCAAGGCGGTCGTGGTGGACGGCGTCGCCGTCGCGCCGACCGACCTGATCACCGCCATCTCCGCCTCCGCCTCACCGGACGTGGACGACGCCGGCCTGGCCGAGGTGGAGCGCTCGGCGTGCCCGACCTGCGGTTCCTGCTCGGGCATGTTCACCGCGAACTCCATGAACTGCCTCACCGAGGCCCTGGGCCTGGCGCTGCCCGGCAACGGCTCCACGCTGGCCACGCACGCCGCCCGCCGCGAGCTGTTCTCCCGGGCCGGCCGCACCGTGGTCGAGCTGTGCCGGGCGTACTACGGCGACGACGACGAGTCGGTGCTGCCGCGCTCGATCGCCAACCGCGCGGCGTTCGAGAACGCCATGGCGCTGGACATGGCGATGGGCGGCTCCACCAACACCGTGCTGCACATCCTCGCCGCGGCGCGGGAGGGCGAGATCGACTTCGAGCTGACCGACATCGACGCGCTGAGCAGGCGCGTGCCGTGCCTGGCGAAGGTGTCGCCGAACTCGGACTACCACATGGAGGACGTCCACCGGGCCGGTGGCATCCCGGCCCTGCTGGGCGAGCTGTGGCGGGCCGGGCTGCTCAACGAGGACGTGCGCACCGTGCACAGCCCGGACGTGGCGTCGTGGCTGTCGGCGTGGGACGTCCGCGCGGCGGACCCCTCGCCCGAGGCGGTCGAGCTGTTCCACGCCGCGCCCGGCGGCGTGCGCACCACGCAGGCGTTCTCCACCTCGAACCGCTGGTCGAAGCTCGACACGGACGCGGCGGGCGGCTGCATCCGCGACGTCGAGCACGCCTACACCAGGGACGGCGGCCTGGCCGTGCTGCGCGGCAACCTGGCCGAGCGCGGCGCGGTCATCAAGGCGGCGGGCGTCGAGGAGGAGCTGTGGCGCTTCGAGGGGCCGGCCCGCGTGGTCGAGTCCCAGGAGGAAGCGGTCTCGGTGATCCTGAAGAAGGAGATCCAGGCGGGTGACGTGCTCGTGGTCCGCTACGAGGGGCCGGCGGGCGGGCCGGGGATGCAGGAGATGCTGCACCCGACCGCGTTCCTCAAGGGCGCCGGCCTGGGCAAGAAGTGCGCGCTCATCACCGACGGCCGGTTCTCCGGCGGCACGTCCGGCCTGTCCATCGGGCACGTCTCGCCGGAGGCGGCGGGCGGCGGCGTGATCGGCCTGGTCGAGGACGGCGACCGCATCCTGATCGACGTGCACGAGCGGCGGTTGGAACTGCTGGTCGACGAGGCCGTGCTGGCCGAGCGGCGGGCGAAGGTGGAGGCGTCGGAGCGGCCGTGGCAGCCGGTGGACCGGGTGCGTCCGGTCACCTCGGCGCTGCGCGCCTACGCCCGGATGGCCACTGACGCGTCCACGGGCGCGGTGCGCGACGTGAACAGGTAGGGGCGGGTTCGCGAGGACCGGTCGGCGGGGTTCCGTCGGCCGGTTTTCGCTGTTCAGGGGGTTGGGCGGGGGTCGGTCGCGGGTCTTTGCGGGCCTTTTGCGGGCCTTTCGCGGGTCAGCGGAACACGTACAGGGTTGCCGTGGTGGCGCCCGCCGCGAGGAGCAGGCACAGGAAGCCGGCCGTCAGGGGGTGGCGGAACCAGCCGCGGCCGCGGTCGAGCGCCACCCGGCCCGGACCGGCGAACAGCAGGCCGAACGCCATCGCCGCGTAGGCGACCTCCAGCTCCACGCCGTTGGGCGCGAAGAACCCGCCCCGGAACTTGAGCGCGATCACGTTCGCCATCACGCCCAGCACCCCGGCCGCCGCCAGCGGCGTGAACAGGCCCAGGACCAGCAGGCCGCCGCCCGCCAGTTCGGTGACGCCGGTGACCCACGCCAGGATTCGCGCCTCCCGGAACCCGGCCGCCTGGAGGTACCGCTCGAAGCCATCGATGCCCGGCCCGCCGAGCAGGCCGAACACCTTCTGCAACCCGTGCACGACGAACGCCCCGCCCAGCGCGAGGCGCAGCACGAACAGGCCGAGGTCGGCGCTGCCGCTCCAGCCGAACGGCGTGCGCTCGTCCTCGTCGTCGTAGTGGGTGGGCTCCGGGTCGGCGTCGTCGACCACCGGCGTGTACCCGGTCGTGTCGAAGCCCCGGGTGTCCTTGTCGCGGGCGGTGTCGTAGGGGTCGTCGTAGGCGTTGCCGTGGGGGTTGCCGCGGGGGTTGCCGTGGGCGTCGCTGTAGGCGTCCCGACCGAACGACCGGGTGCCGTCGTCGAAGTGGTGCGCCCCTCCGGTCGGGTAGGACCCTGAGCCGGAGTAGCCGCCCGAAGCACCGGAGCGGTCGTCGTGAGTAGCCACGCACCCGCACGTTAGGAGGTTCGGCCGACCACCGCGAGCGTCCGTTCCGCAGCGCCCGGTAGACCGAACGGGCTAGTAGTCCCCCTTGACCAGGTTGGCCGGCTGCTCTCCGCGCGCGAACCGGGCCACCTCGGCGGCGACGACCGCGTAGGCGCGCTCGGCGTGCCCCGTGCAGCTGCCCGCCACGTGGGGGGTGAGGAACAGGCCGGGCGCCGACCACAGCGGGTGGTCGGCCGGCAGCGGCTCCGGCTCGGTCACGTCCAGCGCCGCCCGCAGCCGGCCCGAGCCCAGCTCGGCCAGCAGCGCGCCGGTGTCGACCACGGCCCCGCGCGCGGCGTTGACCAGGACCGCGCCGTCGCGCATCCGGGAGAGGAACTCCGCGTCGACCATCCCGGTGGTCTCGGCGGTCAGCGGCACCACGACCAGGACCGCGTCGAAACGGCCCAGCAGGTCGGGCAGCTCGTCCACGCCGTGCACCCCGGGGCGGGCCGTGCGGCCGACCATGGTCGCGCTCGCCCCGAACGGCTCCAGCCGGCGGCGGAACTGCTCACCGAGGTCGCCCGCGCCGACCACGAGGACCTCCTTGTCCTGCAACGTCTCCGTCAGGTGGTAGTCCCAGCGCCGCTCCTGCCGGGCCCGCTCGAACACCGGGAAGTCCCGGTAGACGGCGAGCAGCGCGCCGATCGCCCACTCCGCCGTGCTGCCGCCGTGGGCGCCCCGGCACGTGGACAGCAGCACCCCGTCGGGCACGGCCCCGATGAACCGCTCCGCGCCGGCCGACAGCAGCTGCACCAGCTCCAGCGCGGGCAGCTGGGCGAACACCTCGGCCGGGTCGGTGCCCTGGAGGAACTTCGGCACCAGGACCCGGGCCCGCGCGGCCTCGGCGGGCAGCTCGCGGCCAGGCTCGTAGCGGACGGGCCGGACACCCTCCACCTCGGACAGCACGTGGACACCCAGGTCGTCGGGCACCAGCACGGTCAACTCGTCGTCGGTTCCACGGTGGGGCAGCGTCACGCCGGGCACGTTACGCACGTCGACTCCCCTGCCGCCACACCGCCTCCGCCGCCCCTGGCCCGCTTTCCCCTTGGGCCGTGACGACTGTCATAGGTGGGGTGGGGCCGGCGGCTCGTCCCGTTTTGGGTCGGGTCGTCTCGGGCCGTCTCGGCTCGCCCCCTCTCGTCTCGTCCCCTCTCGGCTCATCTCCTCTCGGCTCGGGCCGCTCACCCCGCGTTCACGACCGCGCACCTAGTCTGGATGGCGTGTCGCGACTGCGTGGAGTGCTGATCGGGTCGGCCCTGGGCCTGTTGGCCGCGGGCTGCGCGAGCTTTCCCGAGCAGCCCTCACCGGCGGAGTGGAGCCCGGCCCAGCAGCTGACGCCGCAGGCGGGGCCGCGCCCCGAACTGCCCGGCGAGCTGCCGCCCAGCCCCCAGGGCCAGCAGCCCGGCCAGTCGCCGACGCCGGTGCCGCCGCCGCAGGGGTGCAAGGACTTCAGCCCGGCCGTCGTCGCGACGTGCCTGGACCCGGTGTCCGGGGTGGCGCTGATCGATGTGAACCAGTCCACCGGTGCGGTGACGGCGCTGGCGACCGAACGGGCGACCGGCCGGTTGCTGCGAGTGACCAAAGACGTGGACCCGGTCGAGCTGGCGAAGTTCGAGGTGGACGCCACCACGGGCGGCGGCCTGACCGGCCTGACGCTGTCCCCGACCTACGCCGAGGACCAGCTGGTCTACGTCTACGTGACGACGGCGACCGACAACCGGGTCATGCGCATAGCGCCCGGTGACGTGCCGAAACCGGTGCTGACCGGCATCCCGAAGGGCGCGTCGGGCAACCGGGGCGCCCTGACCCACGACCGCACGGGCGCGCTGCTGGTGGCGACCGGCGACGCCGGCACCCCGGCGCTGGCCGCGGACCCGAACTCGCTGGCCGGGAAGATCCTCCGGATTGACGGCTCCGGCCAGCCGGCCCGCGGCAACCCGGCGGCGGGCTCCCGGGTGCTGACCAGCGGCCTGCGCTCACCGGGCGGCCTGTGCGTGTCGGGCGACGGCACGAAGACCTGGGTGACCGACGCCGGCACGTCGGCCGACCTGCTCTACCGCGTGGACGCCGGCAAGCCCCTGGGCGACCCGGCGTGGTCCTGGCCCGAACGGCCGGGCGTCGGCGGGTGCGCGGCGATGTCGGACGTGGTCTGGTTGGCGACGTCGGCGACACCCGGCAGCCTCTCGCTGCCGATGAGCCCCGACGGCAGCTTCAACGGCAAGCCCGAGGTGACGCTCGACGGCGAGGACGGGTTCGGGCGGCTCGGACCGATGGTGGCGCTGGACGACCAGACCGCGCTGGTGGGCACCGTGAACAAGACCCCCGGCGGGTCGCCGGTGTCCAGCGACGACCGGGTGGCGATCGTCGTGCGCCAAACCGGCGGTGGCAACGGCGGACGGGACTGAGGTCTCGGGGACAGGGGTCGGCTGCGGTTTGGGGGCTGGCGGTCAGGCCGGTGGTCAGGCTGGTCGGTCAGGCTGGTCGGTCAGGCCGAGCGGTGAGCCCGTCGGTCAGCCGGACCAGGCGGTCAGCTGATCAGCCGGGCCGAGTGGTCGGGTAGTTGGTCAGGTGGGGTGGTCGGCGGCTCCATTTCATTTCCAACCGATGATCGGTGACGGTGTTTCCGTACATTTTCGGGCTATCTTCACCCGAAAGTGTGGGTCCGGCCCACGGCGGAACGGCTGGTGGGAGCCGTTCCGCCGCGAGTGCACAAGATCATTGTGCCGTGCGGTAGATGGCGTCGGCCACCTGCCAGTACAACCCCTTCGGGTGGTCTCGGAAGAGTGGTTCCGTCCCGAACAGCACCGCCCTGGCTCCCCGTGCCGACGTCCCGGCGACCACCGCCGCCTGTCCCGCCGCCTCCTCCTGCCCACCCGAACCGTCCGGGCGGGTGGTCCAGTGGCCGGCGACCAGCTGCCGATAACGCTGCACCACCTCGACACCGTCACCCAGGTCGGTGAACCAGTGCGGGGCGTAGACGAACGTGTGGTCCGGTCGCCCGGTCGGGCCCGTAACACCCACCACGCCGTTCGCGTCCTCCTTGCCCGCCACCGCCCGGACCGGGAGCACACCGGTGTCGGCGTTGAAGCGGGCGCCCGTGGCACCCCGGGTCACCACGCCGCCACGGGCCAGGAAGGCGTCGACACCCGCCCTGGCCCCCTCGCCCAACTGGTCGTACCTCAGTCCCGAGGACACGACCAGCACGTCCACCCGCGCCAGGTCGAACCCGCCGTTGAGCACGGCGGTCGACACGGGGCGCACGTCGAAACCCATGTCGCGCAACGCCTTCAACTCGTCGGCCGCCACGGCGGCGGCCACGGCCACCGGGCGCAGCGGGGTTCCGCCCGGCCTCCCGGGGGTGAACCGGACACCGTGGCGGTCGGCTGCCGCCGCCACCTCCGCGCGGGCCGTGGCGGGGGCCACGACGGTGCCGTCCTCGTGGCGTCGGAGCTCGATCCCGTGACCGAGGAGGTCGTTGACCGCCGCGACGTCCTCGCCGTCGGTGAGGGTGAGGGCGAAGCCCGCCCCGGTCGTGGCGGGCAGCGAGCCGGTGGGGGCGGCGGCGACGACGGCGCGGCCCCGCACGTCCAGCCGGCCCGAGCGCACCACGTCCACCGACGCGCCCCACAGCAGGCGGTGGCTCCAGCCGGAGATGTCGTACATGACCGGGACCGCGTCGGACAGGTCGCGGCCCGCCTCCAGCATCACGTTGGCCAGCGCGCGCTTCGGCTGGTGCATGTCCACCACGTATGACCCGATCGGGTAGTGGCGGCCACCGAGCGTGAAGGGGCGGTCGGCGCGGGTGACGCGCACGTCGTGCGCCACCAGGTGGTCCACGAGCCTCGCCGCGGCGGGGCCGGACCGCTGCCGGTCGCCCACCGGGACGACGTAGGCGCGGGGGAACTCCGTGGTGTACCGGTCCTCCGGCCCGAAGCCCGGCACGATCCCGTCCGGCAGGCGCCGCTGCGGCTCGCCGGCTGCCCCGCGCCGGAAGATCTCGACCTGGTTGTCGACCATGGACGTGCGGTGGTCGCACACGTAGGACAGGGCGCCGCGGATGGTCGCCTCCACGACGTCGGTGTTGATGGCCGAGCGCCGCCGCAGTTCGGGCACCGGCTGTGCCTCGTAGTCGCCTCGGTTCACCCTCATGGGGATCTCGATCGTGTAGGACACCGCGCCGTGGTACATCGCGTACTGGGCGGTGTAGATCGGCGCCCAGCCGTCCCACACGCCGGGTTCGTAGTCGCGGAAGGGGATCTCGGGCCGGGCCGCCTCGGGGTGGCCGAGCGCCTGCACGGCCTGCTCCATGCGCAGCCCGCCCGCGTAGCCGTGCTTGACGTAGAGGTCGAAGTCGTAGTTCTGGCCGTGCGGCGGGGTGGTCGGCTCGATCAGCGTGTTGGCCACGTACCCGTGCTGGTCGAGCACCAGCACGGGCTGGATGCGCTGGACGAGGTCGCGCATCGCCCGCGACTCGGGCTGCGACGAGGTCGCGAAGTCCCGGTTCAGGTCGAACCCGCTCGCGTTGGCGCGCGTCCCGGCCACGCGCCCGTCCGGGTTCGCGGTGAGGTTGACGTGCACGCGGTGGCGCCCGAGGAGCTCCACCACCCGCCGGTCGCGGGTGAGGCTCAGGTCTTCGATCACGCGCAGGGCCCCGTCGGTGCCCTCCCACTCGTCGCCGTGGATGTTGGCGTTGATCCAGATCGGCGCCTTGTAGGCGTGGCGCAGCAGGACGTCGCGGCGGGCGGCCTCCGGGTTGTTCTCGATCTTCCCGCGCCACGCGTCCTGGCGGCGAGCCTCGGCCGGGGTCTCGGGCGCGGTGAGGGTGACCAGGTAGAGGTCGCGGCCCGCGGTGGACTGGCCGATCACCTCGACGGAGATCCGGTCGCTGCGGCGCTGGAGGTCGTTCAGGCGCGGCGCGAGCGAGTGGTACGGCGCGAGGCCGAGCTTGATCGACCTGTCGGTGGGGTGCTCGGGGAACTCGCGCAGCAGGGTGCGGCGCGGGTAGCCCTGGACGGCCTCGGGCCGGTTCTCGCCCCGGGCGGCGGTGACGGCCGGCGGCGGGTCGACGGCGGCGACGAGGTGGCGCTCGGGGCCGTTGCCCGGTTCCGCGCCCCGGCCGGCCGGGGGTTGGGCGGTGGCGGGTGTGGTCAGGGTGGCCAGCAGCACCACCGTCAGCAGCAGCGAACGCACCGCGCCCTCCGATCGCCGGGGGAATTCACCTCAACCCTGGGTAGTCGGTGGGTGCTTGCCCGGTCAACCGGTCGAAAGGCTGGTTGATCGAATGAAAGGCAGGTCGGGCGGGGCGGGGGCCGGGGGGCGAGGTGGTCGGGCGGCGGGGGCGCAAGAAGGGCACCCGGCCGAACACCGGTCGTTCAGCCCGAGCCCAGGCAGACGAACGGGCGGCGCAGCGGGTCCACGGCCACCGCGTCCGCCAACGCCACCGCGGGCGACGCCCCACCGGAGAGGTTGCGGTGGAAGTCGGCCATGGCCGCCGCCGACGGCTGGTCCCCCACCCTGCTGGACGCGGCGATGACCGTGCGCGCGCCGCTGGCCAGCAGCGCCCCCGCGAACCCCAGGGGCTCGTCACCGGGCCGCACGCGGTTGAGCGCCAGCTCGCACGCCGCCAGCACCACCTGGTGCGGCGGGTGGCGCACGCGGCCCACCTCGTGCGCGAACATCGCCCCGTCCACCAGCTCCAGCCGCGAGAACAGCGCGTTCTCCGGCTCGTGCTCGCCGTGGGCGGCGATGTGCGCCAGCTCGACCCCGTCGAGCGCCTCCAGCACCGCCCCGACCTTCGCCTCGGCCACGCCGAGCAGCTTGGCGTCGCCGTGGTAGCCGGCGAGCAGGTCGATCTCGCCCTGCGCGGCCTGGAGCCCGGGGCCGCGCACCAGCAGCACCCCGTTGGCCGGGTGCCGGTCCTCGCGGACCGCCGACACCCAGGCGGTGGCGGAGGGCACGGCCGTGGTGGGTCGGTTGGCGCAGGTGGGCAGCACGCCCCAGGGCACCACGTACAGCGTGCCGGTGGGCACGACGACCAGTTCGCGGTCGCCGATCATCGGGGCGAGCGGGCGCAGCAGCACCCGGTCCAGCTTCTCCGCCTCGCGCCGCGCGGACGCCGAGATCACCCCGAGCAGGGGTGGCGGGAGGTGGTCGGGGGCGAGGGCGTCGAGGTCCGCGTGCAGCCGGCGCGCGTCCTCGGTGACCGCGGCGGCGGAGCCGAGCCGCACCAGCCGCACCCGGTCGTCGACCAGCACCACGGCGGTCAGCTCGTCGCCGGCGATCGCGTAGCTGACCATCGCCCGCCCGGCCAGCCGGGCGAGCACCTCCTCGGCGGTGACGACGGGGCGGGGCGTGCCCCAGGGGGTGGCGCTCCAGCCGAGCTGGTTGGCGGCGCGCTGGCCGGCCTTGAGCAGCACCTCCAGCCGGGCGGTCGGCAGGCCGTCGAGCCTGGCCCGCAGCAGGGCCCGGCTCAGCCGCCGCACCTCGGCGATCCGCTCGCCCAGCTCGGAGTCGGCGTCGGACTCGACCGGGTCGTACCGGTAGAGCTGGGCGCGGGTGCGCTCCAGCCAGGTGAACAGGCGCTTGGCGTTGGCGGTGGAGTCGCCGCCGTCGAGCACCAGGCGCACGGCCAGCTCCCCGAGTTCGCGGCCGTGCACGGCGGTGCCGGACACCAGTTCCAGGCCGCCGAGCCGGTCGCGCATCCGGCCCAGCTCCGCGAGCCCGGCCTTGGCCTGGGCCAGCGCCACCCGCCGGTTGCCCCGGGCCAGGGCCAGTTCCGCCCGGCACAGCCGCAGCAGCATCCGGTGGTCGATGGGGGTGATCCGGCGCGTCGCCGGCACGCCGCGCAGCAGGTCGGCGGCCCGGTCGGGCGCGCCGCGGCGGATCTCCACGCGGGCGGCCAGGACCAGCGCGAACGCGGCCTGGTCGGCGAGCTTCAGCGCGGCCAGCTCGGCGGACAGCGCGATCGCGCGGGCCACGACCCGGGCCGGCGGCCGGCGGAACCCCAGCGCCTTCGACACGTCCACGCGCAGCGCGATCAGGCCCGCCACCGCCGCCCACGCCGGGCTGCCGCGCCGCAGCAGCTTGCGCTGCGCCGCACCGGCCATCCGCTTGGCCAGCACGAGGTCGCCGTCCTGGAGCGCCGCGGCGGCGCGGAACAGCTCGGCCTCGGCGACGTCCTGCCCGATGCGCTGGCGGCGCAGCTCGGGCAGCACCTCGTCGAGCAGCCGGCCGGCCTCGTCGGCGAGGCCGACGCTGATCATGGCCTCGGCCTGGTCGATGCGCAGGCGGAGCAGCAGGCCGGGTTCCAGCTCCTGGAAGGCGCGGCTCGCGTCCTGGTAGTGGCGCAGGGCGGCGGGGATGTCGCCGGCGCGCTGCACGACGTTGCCCAGGGCGTGTTCGGCGATGGCCGCGCGCAGGGGCAGGTCGTGGGTGCGGGCGAGGGCCACGGCGCGGTCGAGGTCGCGGACCGCCCGGTCGACGCGGTGCGCCTCGCCGTGCGCGTTGCCGCGGTTGGACAGCGCGAGCGCGAGCAGGTCCACGGCCTCGGTGTCGGCGGCTCCGGGACCGGAAACCCCCGGATCGGGCACCCCGGAGCCGGGCACCCCGGGAGCCGCACGGCGCGCGGCGAGGCGGCGCTCGCTGCGGTCGATCTCCAGGTCGAGCTGGGCCACGCCCTCGTCGACCCGCCCCACCCGGCACAGCAGGGCGGCGCGGTTGAGGTTGACCTTGGTCGACAGCTGGGCCCGCAGCGCCTCGTCGCGCAGGCCGGACAGCTCCTGGTCCACGCCCGCGAGCTGGGTCAGGCCGTCGTCGACGTTGCCGGTCTCGGCGAGGCAGAACGCGAGGGTGTTGCGCAGCCGGGTGCGGACCTCCAGGCGCTCCTGCGGGTCGATGCCGGGGATCTCCAGCAGGGCCAGGCCCCGGCGCATCCACCGGATGGCGGCGGGGTGGCGGTCCGCGGTCGCCGCGTCCAGCGCGTTGCGGTGGAGCCGGCGCGCGGACGCGACGGCTCTGCCGGGGTCCTCGGAGTCGCGCGTCCCGCGTCGTCCGCGTGCGGGTGAAGGCGCTGGCACGGTCATATCAGATCACACACCGCGGGCGGGCACCCCCGGCCGACCGGGGGCACCCGACGCGCGTTCACCTCGGGATCAGGTGGTGCTGACGGCCGCCGGTTCGTCGGTGGTCGGCTTGTACGGGCCGCCGTTGGTCTCCGCCGGGTCGCCGGTGGGCTTGTAGGGCCCGCCCATCGGGGTGACCACGGGGTCGCCGGTCGGCTTGTACGGGCCGCCCATCGGGGTGACGAGCGGGTCGTCGGTCGGCTTGTACGGGCCGCCGTTCGGGTCGTCGCCACCGTCGGGGACGACGAGGGTGGGCGGCAGCTCCTCCTCGGTGATCGCGTCGATGATCTCGTCCTCGATCGCGGCCTCGATGGAGTTGATCTCGGCGACCAGCTCGGGATCGGTTCCGGGCATGGCGTTGTCCTCCCCTGCAACGGCCCCGCGGCGGGGGGCATCGGCGGTGGCGTCCGGCGGTCCTCCCCGACCGACCGAACGGGCCCAGCCTGACACAGATGGACGCAGCCGGATGGAAAACTTTCACCGAGAGCGACGAAGAAAGTGATCAAGCCCACGTCTGACCAGCAGCGGCATCACTTCGCCCCGGACGTTACCACTCCAACGGAGTAATCAATTAACGGAATGCAGTGACCGCGGGGCCGCAATACTGGTACTCCGACCGGGCCCGCCGAGGTGGAATCCTCCCGCGACGGTCGCCCCGCGACAGCCCCACCCGGTCCGCCCCACCCGGTCCGCCTCACCGAATCCGCCCCACCGGGTCCCCGGCACGCGAAAAGGGGGCGGGCCCCCACCGGGACCCGCCCCCTCACCTCGCCCGACCGCTCACGAGCAGCGCGCGATCACCAGCTCCCGCACGCGCTTGGCGTCCGCCTGGCCCTTCGTCGCCTTCATCACCGCGCCGACGATCGCGCCCGCCGCCGCGACCTTGCCGTCGCGGATCTTGGCCGCCACGTCCGGCTGCGCGGCCAGCGCCTCGTCCACCGCCAGCTCCAGCGCCGAGTCGTCCGAGACCACCTTCAGGCCCCGGGCCTCCACCACGGCCTCCGGCTCGCCCTCGCCGTCGAGCACCGCGTTGACGACCTCGCGGGCGAGCTTGTTGGTCAGCTCGCCCGAGTTCACCAGCGCCACCACCCGCGCCACCTGCGCCGGGGTGATCGCCAGCCCGACCAGCTCCACGCCCCGGTTGTTGGCCTGCTGCGGCAGGTAGGACACCCACCACGACCGGGCCTCGACCGGGGTCGCCCCGGCCGCGACCGTCGACGCCACCAGGTCCAGCGCGCCGGTGTTGACCAGGTCGCGCAGCTCGGCGTCGGTCAGGCCCCACTCCTGCTGCACCCGCCGGCGCAGCTCCCACGGCAGCTCGGGCAGCGTGCCGCGCAGCTCCTCGACCCACTCCCGGGACGGCGCGATCGGCACCAGGTCGGGCTCCGGGAAGTACCGGTAGTCCTCGGCCGTCTCCTTGGTGCGGCCGGAGGACGTGCCGCCGGTGGACTCGTCGAAGTGCCGGGTCTCCTGGGTGATGGAGCCGCCGGCCGCCAGCACCGCCGCCTGCCGCGTCATCTCGAACCGCACGGCCCGCTCGACGCTGCGCAGCGAGTTGACGTTCTTGGTCTCGGTGCGGGTGCCGAACTCGGTGGCGTCCTTGGCCATCAGCGACACGTTCGCGTCGCACCGCAGCGAGCCCTGGTCCATCCGCACGTCCGACACGTCCAGCGCCTTGAGCAGGTCGCGCAGCGCCGACACGTAGGCCCGCGCCACCTCCGGCGCGCGCTCGCCCGTGCCGGTGATCGGCTTGGTGACGATCTCGATCAGCGGCACGCCCGCCCGGTTGTAGTCCAGCAGCGAGTGCTCCGCGCCGTGGATGCGGCCCGTCGCGCCGCCCACGTGCAGCGACTTGCCGGTGTCCTCCTCCATGTGGGCGCGCTCGACCTCGACCCGCACCACCTCGCCGTCGTCCAGCAGCACGTCCAGCCAGCCGTTGAACGCGATCGGCTCGTCGTACTGGGAGGTCTGGAAGTTCTTCGGCATGTCCGGGTAGAAGTAGTTCTTCCGGGCGAACCGGCACCACTCGGCGATCTCGCAGTTCAGCGCCAGGCCGATGCGGATGGCCGACTCCACCGCCTTGCCGTTGACCGCGGGCAGCGCGCCCGGCAGCCCCAGGCAGACCGGGCACACGTGGGTGTTCGGCTCGCCGCCGAACAGGTTCGCGCACCCGCAGAACATCTTGGTGCTGGTGTGCAGCTCGACGTGCACCTCCAGCCCCAGCACCGGGTCGAAGCGCTCGATGACCTCGGCGTAGTCCATCAGCTCGTGCACCGACGTCATGCCTTCCCGCCCTTCCGCAGATCCCGCGCGGCCAGCGCCGCGCCCGTGATCGCCACCAGGATGCTCGCCGCCGCGTTGGCCAGGGCCAGCTTGTCGTTCTTGCCGCGGGCCGACTTCAACGTGGAGAACGCGCTGGTGGCCGCGCCCGCGGCACCGACCAGCGACAGGAACGGCCGCGCCCGCCTCACCGCGCCACCGCCGGCTCCGGCGCGCCCAGGATCAGCGGCGCGCCGGCCGCCGCGTCCCGGGCCACCTCGTAGGCCGCCGCCACCCGGTACATGCGGTGGTCCTGGAGCGCCGGGGCCATGATCTGGAGGCCCACCGGCAGCCCGTCCTCGTCGGACAGTCCACTCGGGACGCTCATGGCGGCGTTGCCGGCCAGGTTGGCGGGGATCGTGCAGAGGTCCGCCTTGTACATGGCCATGGGGTCGCCGGTGCGCTCGCCGATCCGGAACGCCGTGGTCGGCGTGGTCGGCGAGACCAGCACGTCCACCGTGGCGAACGCCTGCTCGAACTCGCGCGAGATCAGCGTCCGCACCTTCTGCGCCGACCCGTAGTAGGCGTCGTAGTAGCCCGAGGACAGCGCGTAGGTGCCGATCATGATCCGCCGCTTGACCTCGGCCCCGAAGCCCGCCTCGCGGGTCAGCGACATGACCTCCTCGGCGCTGCGCGTGCCGTCGTCGCCGACGCGCAGGCCGTAGCGCATGGCGTCGAAGCGGGCCAGGTTGGAGGACGCCTCGCTGGGCGCGATCAGGTAGTAGGCGGGCAGCGCGTAGTCGAAGCTCGGGCAGGAGACCTCGACGATCTCCGCGCCGAGCTGCTTGAGCTGCGCCACGGCCGCCTCGAAGCTGCGCAGCACGCCCGGCTGGTAGCCCTCGCCGCTGAACTGCGTGACCACGCCGACGCGCACGCCCGACAGGTCACCGGAGGCGCCCTCGCGGGCGGCCGCGACGACCGGCGGCACGGGGGCGTTCACCGAGGTCGAGTCCAGCGGGTCGTGGCCGCCGATGACCTCGTGCAGCAGCGCCGCGTCCAGCACGGTCCGCGCGCACGGCCCCGCCTGGTCCAGCGAGGAGGAGAACGCCACCAGGCCGTACCGGGAGACGCCGCCGTAGGTGGGCTTCACGCCGACCGTGCCGGTGACCGAGCCGGGCTGGCGGATCGAGCCGCCGGTGTCCGTGCCGATCGCCAGCGGCGCCTCGAACGCGGCCAGCGAGGCGGACGAGCCGCCGCCGGAGCCGCCCGGGATGCGGTCGAGGTCCCACGGGTTGCGGGTCGGGCCGTAGGCCGAGTTCTCGGTGGACGAGCCCATCGCGAACTCGTCCATGTTGGTCTTGCCGAGGATCACGATGCCCGCCTGCCTGAGGCGGCGGGTGACCGTGGCGTCGTAGGGCGGGCGCCAGCCCTCCAGCATCTTCGAACCGCAGGTGGTGGGCACGCCCTCGGTGGTGAAGACGTCCTTGAGGGCCAGCGGCACGCCCGCCAGCGGGCCGACCTCCACCCCGGCGGCGAGGTCGTCGTCCACCTTCTTCGCGGCGGCCAGCGCGCCCTCGGTGTCGACGTGCAGGAACGCGTGCACCGCGCCGTCGACCTGGTCGATCCGGTCGAGGTGGGCCCGCGCGACCTCGACCGCGGAGACCTCGCGGCTCGCGATCTTGGCCGCCAGCTCGGCGGCGGTGCTGCGGATCAAGTCGCTCATGCTTCCTCACCCAGGATGCGGGGGACGCGGAAGCGGCCTTCCTCGGCGGCGGGGGCGCCCGCCAGCGCCTGCTGCTGACCGAGGCTGGGACGCACCACGTCCTCGCGGAACACGTTGGTCAGCGGGACGGCGTGCGAAGTGGGCGGGATGTCCGCGGTGGCGATGTCGCCCACCGTGGCCACCGACTGGAGGATCACGTCCAACTGACCGGCGAACAGGTCCAGCTCGTCGTCGGTGACGGCGAGCCTCGCCAGTCGGGCCAGGTGCGCGACCTCGTCGCGGGAGATGCTGGGCACCTCGTCAACCCCCGGGGGTCTGGTTTTCTCGGATTTTGGACCTGCCGAGTCTATTGGCTGGTCAGGGCGGCCTCGTACCGGGTTACCCGCGCTCGCGCGCGTGGGTGCGCGATTTTACCGGCGGGCAACGCGGCTGGTGGGTCGGAAAGCGAAGCTGCGTCTGCGAGAATCAGCGGCCGGCAAGTCCGTTCCAGCCTGGAGGCGTGCACCGTGTCCTTCCTGATCCGGGTCCAGCTCCCGGACCGTCCCGGCACCCTGGGCGCCGTCGCCTCCGCGCTCGGCGAGATCGGGGCCGACATACTCAGCGTGGACGTGGTGGAGCGCGGCGCGGGGCTGGCCATCGACGACCTGGTGGTGGAGCTGCCGTCGGGCAGGCTGCCGGACGTGCTCATCACGGCGGCGGAGTCCATCGACGGGGTCGAGGTGGACGCGGTGCGGCCGTACGCGGGTGTGCTGGACACCCACCGCGAGCTGGAGCTGGTCGAGGAGGTCGCGGAGGAGCCCGCGCACGGGCTGGCGGTGTTCACCGAGGGCGTGCCGAAGATCATCCGCGCGGGGTGGGCGGTGGTGGTGTCGTGGGACGGCACCGCGCTGCGCCGGCTGACCTCGTCGTCCGCCGCGCCCGAGGCGGGCCTGCCGTCGTCCCCGCCGTGGCTGCCGCTGGCGCGGGCGACCGTGCTGGACGGCGACGACGAGTGGGTGCCGGAGACGTGGCAGGAGCTGGGCACGGAGCTGGCCGCGACGCCGCTGGGCAAGCCGGACCGGGTGCTGCTGGTGGGGCGGCCCGGGGGGCCGATGTTCCGGGCGGCGGAGGTGGCGCGGTTGGCGCACCTGGCCGGGATCGTGTCGGTGGTGCTGCCGGACTAGGGGTGCGGGCCGGGCCGTGGTGTTGCCTGATCCAAGCGGTGTCGCCGGGCCGGGGGTGTCGCCGGGCCGGTGACCCGGGTCAGTCCTCGCGGCCCGTCACCGCGACCGCCACGCCCAGCCCGATCATGGTGACCCCGCCGACGCCGCCGACCGCCGCCAGCCGGCGCGGCGACCGGGCGAACCAGTTCCGCGCGGTGGCCGCCACCAGGCCCCACGCGCTGTCGCACAGCAGCGCGATGACGTTGAACACCAGCCCCAGCACCAGCATCTGCCCCACCACGTGCCCCTGCGCCCGGTCGACGAACTGGGGCAGCACGGCGGCGAAGAACACGATCGTCTTGGGGTTGGCCACCCCGACCGCGAACCCCTCCCCCAGCGTGCGCAGGCCGCCGTGCGCGGGGGCGGAGCCGTCGAACGCCGCGCGCGGCGAGCCCCGGTCGCGCAGCGCCTTCACGCCCAGGTGGACCAGGTAGGCCGCGCCGACCAGCTTCAGCGCCGTGAACACCAGGGCCGACCCCTCCACCACCGGTCCGACGCCCAGCGCCACCGCCACCACCAGCGCGTAGGCCCCGAGCGTGTTGCCCAGCACCGTGATCAGCGCGGTGCGGCGACCCCGCGCCAGCGCCCGCCCCACCACGAACAGCACGCTGGGACCGGGGATGACGATGAGCAGCAGGGACATGGCCGCGAACGCGAGCAGTCGGTCGGTGGTCACCACGGCGGCAGCGTAATCCCGGCCACCGGCCGGCCCACCCGCATTTTTCCCCTAGCGCGCCGACGCCGCGGCCACCAGCGCCGCGTTGTCCGCCGCGGGCGCGCCGGACCGGTCGAGCAGGGTGTCCTCCAGCCCGACGCGGGTGTCCAGCCCCCGCGCCACCGCGTGGTCGAGCACGGGCCACGCGCTGCCGTCCTCGCCGTGCAGCAGCACCGGCACGGCGAGCGGCGCGAGCAGGTCGAGCAGCAGGTCCGCCTGCGCCACGCCCTCCCCCGGCCGGACCTCGACCAGCACCCGGACCACGCCGCCGGGCACCCCGCGGTCGAGCAGCGCGCGGGCCGCCCGCTCGTGGAACACCCCCAGCTCGACGCCGACCCCGGCCCCGGCCAGCGCGGCGGCGGTGTCGGGCCAGCCGTCCTCGTGCACGTTGACCGAGGCGAAGTCCGGCCGGCCCGCCGCCAGCCCCGCCCAGGCGCGCACCAGCCCGGCCCGCCGCGCCGGGTCCGGCACGATCCAGGCGCCCGTGGTCACGCCGATCTCCGCGTGCGGCACCGCGGCCCGCACCACCGCCACCGCGGTGGCCACCTCCGCGCCGGCCAGCGACTCCCGGCCCAGCACGTCGCGCGGGTGCAGGTGGAACGAGGCCACGCCCAGTTCCGCGCAGTCGGCGGCGGCCGCGGCCAGCTCGTCGGGGGTGATCGGCAGGGCCGGGTGGCTGCCCGGCTCGCGGGCGCCGTTCAGACATGCCTGGAGCACGAGGCCCACCGAACCACACGGTGTTGGATACCGCCATGCAGACGCTCACCCAGGCCCTGCTCCGGCACCACGCGGGCGCCAAGTCGTACTGGCGCGGACTGGCCTACCGGGGCGCCGTCGTGGAACTGGTCATCCGCTCCCGGCACGTGGACGGCGTCGTGGTCGGCGCGGACCCGTACCGGGTGTCGCTGACGTGGCGGGACACCCACCTGGCGGGCACCTGTTCGTGTCCCTACGGGACGCAGGGCTTCTTCTGCAAGCACTGCGTGGCGGTGGGGCTGGTGCTGCTCGAACGCGGCCTGACCGTGCCGCCGCCGGACGCGGAGGACGAGGAGCTGCGCGACCGCCTGGCCGCGCTGGACCACGCGACGCTGGTGGAGCTGCTCTACGACCGCGCGTGCGCCGACCGGGCGCTGTACGACGAGGTCATGCGAGTTCGAGGCTGAACGCGCGGGCGACGACGTCCACGCCCGGCACCGGCCGCCAGTCCCGCTCGGGCAGCCGCCGGAAGCCCAGCCGCCGGTAGAGGCGGTGCGCCGTGGTCATGTGCTCGGAGCTGCTCATCACCAGCCGCCGCGCGCCCAGCTCGCGGGCGCGCGCGACGGCCGCCCGCACCAGCGCCTCGCCGACGCCGCGCCCGCGCGCGGACGGGTTCACCGCGAGCATCCGGAACTCCACCTCGCCCGGCTCGCTGACCTCGGCGTACGGGGTGCCCGGCCGGGCGATGGTGACCGTGCCCAGCACCGAGTCGTCCTCGTCCACCGCCACCAGCAGCTCCGCCTGCCCGGCCCGGGTCCGGGCGTCGGCCAGCACGTCGGCGTACCCCCCGGTGGAGCTGTCGATGTGGCGGTCCGCCCGGTAGGCGGCCACCGTGACGGCTCCGGCCGCCGCCCACTCGTCTTCCCGCGCGGCTCTCACCACGACGTCGGCCATCGTCCCTGTCCTCCGCTCGCCCGGTGCGGTGTCCCGGGGTCGCCCCCGCGGACCGGTGCCACAACAGAACCACAACAGGCGGGGCCTACCACTGTGACCGGAACGGAACGGGCGTCAGGGGGATGGGAACGATGATGCGTTGGGCAGTCGCGGGAACCGTGTCGGTCGCGGTGGTGCTGGGGTGCGCGCCCGCGGTGGCCGCCGCCGGCACGGGGTGCGTGGTCGACGTCCACGACCCGGCGGCGGTGTACGAGGGCAGCCACGCCGACACCGCGGTGAAGTTCACCGTGACCGCGTCGGCGGGCTGCGGGGGGACGGTCGGCTACCGGACCCTGCACGACCAGGGCCAGGGGTGGGCGACCGGCTCGGTGGACTACACCGCCGTCGACGGGGTCCTCAAGATCACCGGGGGCACCTCGCAGTCGGTGCTCGTGTGGGTCACCGCGGACCAGGTGCAGGAACCGGACGAGCTGTTCCGGGTCGCCCTGTACGGCGAGAGCGGGGTGACCGTGGGCCGCCGGGTCGCCACCGGCGAGGTCCTCGACGACGAGCTGGGCGTCAAGACCCAGGGCGGCCGGATGGACTGGTACCCGTCGCACCTGGAGCTGGACCTGCACCTCGTCGCGCCCGCCAGGGCCCCGGTCGCGGTCCGCTTCCGCACCGTCGGGGACACGGCCGTGGGCGGCGTGCACTACGTGCCGGTGTCGGACGGCGTGGTCACCTTCGGGGCGGGGCAGGACACGGCGACCGCGCGGGTCGAACTGCTGGGCGCGGCGGCGGAACCGGGGGCGCGCTTCTTCGTGGAGCTGTTCGCGCCGTCGGCGGGGACGATCGACACGCCACGCGTCGAGGTGCCGCTGACGCCGTCCCGTTGACGCCGTCCGTCGAGCCCGGCCGGCCGAGCGGGCGGGAACCACTGGGGGAACCGCGGGTGACCGGCCGAGCCGACCGGCCGGTCGCCCGCGGTCACGGCGGCGGGCCGC
>NZ_JBHSQO010000052.1:0-61181 GCF_042658445.1 Saccharothrix lopnurensis
GCCACCACGTGGTGGCCCGAGGCGGCACCCGACGAGCAGCGCGGACAGTGCCTGGGGCTGGCGGCCACCGCGCTGCGCACCGCCCAGGGCGGGGGCATCGTGCTGGCCGGCCTCGCGGCGACCGCGACGTCCGCGGCGTTCGTCGTCGCGGCCGCCGGTGGGCTCGGCGTGCTCGGCGCGCTGCTGGCGACCCTCGCCTGGCGGCGCGCGAGCTCCGGCGGTTAGACCGCCGGCGGTTGGGCGCTGCCAATCAGGGCCGGACCGCGGGCGTCCACTCGTTGCCCCGTAGGGTCCACTCGTTGCCGTCGCGGAAGGTCCACTTGTTGCCGCGGGCGGCGGCGGTCGTGACGGTCGGGGTCCACTCGTTACCAGCGGTGATGCGCATGGGGTGCTCCTCAGTTACCGGTTGTGCCGGGCCAGGTCGAGACCGCACCCGTACGGGCCCGTGACGTGGGGTGGACCCGCGGTTACCGTGCTGGAAAGGCGCAGGTGCGGCCGGGTCGAGTATGGGATGACCAGATGAGTGTGAGCGCGGGGTCCGCGCAGCGGAGGGCGACCGGTCAGCGCCTGCGCCTGGTTCCGCCGTCCTCCTGGCGGCTGTGGGCTCTACCCCGGCCGGTGCTCGCCTACGTGCTGCTCGTCGACCTCGCCGCGGTCGCGCTGGTGGTGTTGACCACCGTGGTCGGCGCGGTCACCCCGACCGACCTGGTGCGCTTCGGCGTGCTGCTGGCGGGCACCGTGGTGCACCTGGAGGCCGCCCGCGGCATCGAGCGGCTGCGCGAAGTGGCCACCCAGGGCAGGCCCTACGTCAACCTCAAGAGCCTGTGGGTCTTCACCGGTGTTCTGCTGCTGCCGTTGCCGCTGGTGGCGGCGTTGACGGCGGTGACGTTCCTCTACGCCTGGATCCGCGTGGACGGGCAGTCCACGGCGTGCCGGAAGGTCTTCACCGCCGCCACCTTCGTGCTGGCCTCTGGCGCGGGGGCCGCCGTGCTCGCGATGGTCGGGAGCACCGACGCCTCCGGTATCCCCGCGGGCCCGCTCGGCGTCCTCGTGCTGGTGCTCGCGGCACTGGCGTGGTGGTCGGTGAACTACGCCCTGGTGGTCGTGGTGCTCGCGCTGAGCAACCCCGGACAGCCGCTGCGCCGGGCGTTGGGCGACCTCGCCGAGCAGCGCATCGTGGCGGCCGCGCTGGCGCTGGGCATCGGCGTGGCGGTGCTGCTGGTCCACACACCGTGGCTGGTGATCATCCAGATGTTCAGCGTGCCGGTCCTGCACCGCACCTTCCTCGTACCGCAGTTCCAACGCCGAGCCCAGACCGACGCCAAGACCGGCCTGATGGAGATGACGTTCTTCACCCACATGGCGACCGCGCAGCTGGACCGGCTGCGCGAGCAGGACCGGCCGGCCGCCCTGGTGATGATCGACCTCGACTGTTTCAAGGACGTCAACGACCGCCTCGGCCACCCGGCGGGGGACGAGCTGCTGATCGGGGTGGCCGGCGTCCTGCGCCGGGAACTGCGCGACGACGACCTCATCGCCCGGTTCGGCGGCGACGAGTTCGCAGTGCTGCTCCCTGGCGTCGGCGCCGCCGACGTCCACGACATCGGCGCCCGGATACTGCTCGCCCTGCACGAGGTCGACCTGACCGTGACCACCCCGACAGGCCCGGTTCCGGTCCACGGGCTGACCGCCTCGCTCGGCGCCGCGCTGTTCACCACACACGGCGACACCGTCGACCAACTCCTGCTCATGGCCGACTCGGCGCAGCAGACGGCCAAACAGGCAGGCCGCGACCGCTTCGTGCTGGCACCACCACCCGGCACCGACACCCCCGTTCTGCACGGCTGAACCCCCGAAACGAACGCCCATCGCCCCGACCCGCGCAGGTCACACCGATGCAACCGGGGATCGCGGCTCGTCCGGCGGCTCGGTGGGGCTGGTGGGCGTCGTGGCGATGGCGACCGCACCCTGAGAACGGAGGAGGGCCGGTGCCCGCCGCGCCGGGTGGACACCGGACAGGCCGGAACCACCACCGGGCAAACTTTGTCCGGGCAAGGTTTGCCCGGTAGGGTGGTGGTATGGACATCGACCCCGCGACGCCGCACGCGGCACAGGAACTCGTCAACGCACGGGCGGAGCTGTTCCGCGCCATCGACTTCGACATCCGTCGCGGCGTGAGCGGGAACCGCATCGCCGACTGGGCGGCGTCCGCGGTCAGCAGACCGATCATCCAGAGCTACGTGGCGGCCGTGAAGTTGCGCGCCGACGCGCACGGGCGGTTGAGGAAGGCCAGACTGGACCGTCCTTTCGGGGTCGAGATCACCGGGGAGATCGGCCGCGGCTCGCGCACCGTGCTGCTGGTCCTGGCGGTCGATCCGACCGAGATCGACCAGGACCCCGGCGACCTGGTCGCACGGGCCACCGCCGCCCTCAACGCGGACAACATCGCGATCGTGGTGCCGGAGGAACACGACTCGGCGGTGGCCGCGCTGTGGAAGGGAGAAGGGACGCCACTGCGCCGGACACAGGGCGGAAACGTGACCGACCCGGAGCACATCCCCGACAGCTGAGACGTCTTGGACAGGCCCGGACACGCGCAGTTGTCCACGGTCAAGGACGGAGTTCCCGCCGATCAGGGCGCATACCACCTCGCGTCGCTGCGGGCGAACGAGTTGACCCCCGTACTTCGGCGGTACCTAGACCGGTCGCTGGCCATGTCATAGCCCTTCGGCAAGCAACCGCTCGCTGTTCGGGACCTTCCCGTGGTGGGCGAGGGCGGCAAGTCGCTGCGCGCAGTGCTCGTCGCCCTTCAGGATCCGCTCGAGCAGTTCGCCGTGCCGGCCGCGTTCGGCGAGCAGTACCGCCAGTTCCCGGCCGGCGTGGCTGAGTCCGGTGTCGGCCAGCTCGCGCAACGCGTCGAGGTTGCCCGCCAGGGCCAGTCGCTTCGGGATCCACGTCTGTGCCCAGGGCTTGCCTTTCTCCAGCTCCAGCGCCTCCGGCCAGCGGCCCTTGTCGGCCAAGAGGTCCGCCAGCGGTTCCTGCACTCGGTCTGCGCGCCATTCGTCGGATTTGGTGAACACATCGCGCCGCAGGAGTTGGATGGCTCCTGCGCGCTCGTTTTTCGACCTCAGCAGCGCATCCGCTGCGGCCGCGCCGGTGGCCGGCTTGATCGCCAGTTCGTGCTCGCCCCGGTCGACCAGGGCGACCAGCAGTCGTTCCGTCGGCGGGTGACCTGCCTGCACCAAGTTCGACACTGTCGCCTTGGCGTCGGCCCGGTCGTCGGTGGCCAGAGTGTGGGCGGCCAGGTTGACGACGGCTTCGGGCACGCCGGTCGCCGCGAGTCGACGCAGTTGGTCGGCGTTGCCCGCCGCGGCGAACCGCTCGGCCAGCCAGGCGCTAGCCCAGCCTGCCGGCTCGGCGCGCACGATCTCCAAAGCTTCGTCCCACCGCCCGGCGTCAGCCAGCACGTCGGCCAGCCGCCGGCCCTTGGACGTCCGCCGCAGCACCGCGATCGCGTCGTCGGTCGAGCCGAGTCCGACCAGTTCGTCGGCCAACAGGAGGCTCGCCCAGGAGCCGCGGCGCTCCATCATCTCCAGGAACGTCCGGCGGCGCGGGAGCCACGGTTGTTGCAGCACCTCGGCGGTTTCGTGGGCGTGGATGTGGATCGGTTTGCGGTCCAGCAGTTCGCAGACCTCCTCCACGCGGCCATGCGCGATCAGCACGTCCATCATCCGCAGCGCCGTCGTGGCGGAGCCGGTGGCGGTGGCCTCGCGGTAGAGCGGATCGGCGTGGCGGTAGCGCAGGCGATGGTAGGCGTTGCGGGCCAGGCGGAACCGGTCCTCGGTGTCCTGGGTGTGGGCCAGGAGGGCGTCCCAGAGGGAATCCGGGGTGAGGGCACGCCGGCGAGCGGACCGGCCGTGCCGGTCCAGGTAGTCGTGCACGTGGTAGCCGTCGGGTGGGTCCACGCCGGGGTCCAGGCGTGTCGGGATGAGCGCGGCGACGCCGAGTCGGGTGGCCGTGGCGGTTTTCAGGCCGGTCTCGAACCACGTTTCGGGTGCGTTTATGCGGTCGTCGTCGGTCAGGTAGCCGGGCGCGGCTGCGGTCAGGAGCGCGGTGGTGAGCAGGGCGTGGTGGCCCAGGCGGCGCGCGTCGAGGGCAGCGGTGAGGATGGAGGTGGCGTAGCGGTCTTCCGGGGTGTCGGGGTGGTCGTAGCGCTCGACCACGGCCGGGCCGCCCGCGATTGCTTGGACGACTTCGCCGTCGTGCGCGGTGGCGAGGGCCTTGGCCAGCCGGGGGTCGGTCGGGGCGGCGGCCATCTGCGCGGCGGTGAACCGCTTGGCGACCCGGATCCGGGTGACGCGGTGGTGCAGCAGGTTGCGGGCCTGGGGCTGGTTCGGGCCGGTCAGGGTCGACCAGTACTGCGGCCACAGGGTGCCCACGACCACGAACGGGCCGGGGAGTTCGAGCAGCGTGCGCAGCGCGGCGGCAGCGCGTTCGCCGTGGGTGTCGAGCAGGTGGTTCTGGGTCTCGTTGAGCCACAGGACCGTGCCGGGTTCGACGCCGGTCGCCAGCGCGTGCAGCAGGTGCTCGGCCGTGCGGGGGTAGAGCAGCGGCCACGTGCCCAGCTCGGCGGTGACTGCCTCGTAGAGCGCGCGGGTCTTGCCCGTGGACGACTCGCCGGTCAACACCACCATCGCGGTGCGCTTCGCCGCGAGCGCCTCGGCCAACGTTTGGTCGTGCTCGCGAGGCAGGTACGCCGGGAGCCCGGCGCCGCCGACGACGACGGCCCGGTGCACGTCCAGGTCGAACGGGTGCCATTCGGTGATCGGCCGAGCGGGCGAGGGGGCGGCGTGCCGCGCGTGCAGGGACACGTGCACGCCGCCCATGATCGACCCGGCCTGGACGACCGCAGCCGCCTCGCCGGACATCTCGATGCGCACCGGGTCTGGCACGCGCCCGACGCTACGGAATCTCGTGGGGCTTCACCACGGCTACGGCGGCGGTGTCGTACCAGCGGATGTGGTCGATGCCGGTGAAAAGCCTGGTGGGCGTAACGGAGAAAGCGGTGGACCGCCGCCGCCGGTCATCTGGCCGCAGGCACGCGCTAGATGTAGTGACTAATCAGGTTGTTGACGGCGTGTCGGGTTGAAGTAGGGGAGGACCTCCGGGCGGAGTGGATTTATCTGATGCATCCCATCGGCACACGGAGGTCCTCCCGTGCATGATGGCACCGACCATCGAGCGGATCGCCGCGCTGTTCGCCCAGCACCGATACGTCGTCACCGACTTCAGCTTCGGTTCTACGCGCGCCCTCGCCGGGTAAGCCGGACGCCCCGCTCACCTACGGGCTCTTGCCTCAATCCTGCGCACCGCCGGTACCAGGCAGGAACCGCCACACCGGCGCATGTCGGTTAGTCCGCAGTCTGAGCGCCCGACAAGCTCTCTAGTTTTCTAGATAATTTCAGTGGTAACCAAAAAATCACGGGACACCACGCACTGGATCACGACCCGGACTGATCCGCACCGCGAGCCGGGACCTCGGCCGCTGACCCGACGCGGCCGGGGTACACCGGCTCGACCTCCCGACCGGATCGCCCGCGCGGTGATCGACCTTCTTTCCGGTCCCGCGGCCACCGTGTTTCCCGGTGGCCGGCTCGCCCGTTCGTCCCGGCCGGACCGTGTGGGCATACCGGTCCGGCCGGGAGGACCGACCACGAGGATCAACCGTGGTCGACGAGCCGGTCGAAGAACATCACCGCCGCGGCGGACGCGGCGACTCCGGCCAGGACGGCCTCGGCCGGGTGCCGTCCGGCCATCGCGGCGAGCACGCCGGCACCGATACCGACGAGCACCGCCAGCAGCAGGATCAACGCGCCGCGCGGCGTGAGCAGCCGCGCAGACTCCGGGACAGCCGACTCGGTCTCCTGCGCGGGCTGGTGAGTGCGGAACATCTGGATCTCCTGGTTGTGGACGAAGGGGTGATATTCCGGATGTCTGCGCGTTGCGCCGTTTCTGCTCACCGCGACGAAGCCGTCTCCGGCTGGACGACAGGTCGTCACGGGCCCGGTTCGGCTACTTCGCCGGCGGGAAGGCCACCGCGAAGAACTCCCGCACTCGTTCCTCTCCGTCCTCCACCTCTCCGTCCATGACCACGGCCCTGATCAGTGCCCTCTCCAGCACCTCCTGGGGCATGTCGAACAGGTGCCGCGCCTGGCGCACGATGCCGCCGAACAGGGCAGGCGCGCGGGAGGGCTTGTACTCGATGAACCAGCCCAGGATCCGTCCGGTCGGTCGCGACAGGGCGACCATGTAGGGGGAGGGATCCTGGGCCCAGCACCCTCGCAGGTCCGCCAACACCGCCTGTTCGATCACCGAGGCCAAGTCCTCGAACGGCACGGTCGCCTCCATGTTCGCCGCGGCGATCCAGGCGATCTGTTTGGCCACCGCGTGCACCGACTGCTCCGTGCGGTGAGGTCGTGACCAACGGCGACGGGAGGCGGGCTGGCCCCACAGGTGCTCGAACAGGAACTTGGTCAACTGCGTCCACAGCCGACGCAGACCGGGCGCGAGCGTGCTGTCGGTGTCCCGGTGAGCACCGTGACCAAGGTGGAGGGATCCCGGCGGCGCTGTTCGAGCCAGTCCTGCACCACGGGCCGCGCCCACTGCTTGCGCCCGCCCTGGACCGCCTGGGGCAGTGGCACGTCCGCCTCGTCGCGGGCGATGTAGGCGCGCAGCGTCGAGGCCGCGATCCCGGCCTGCTCGGCGAACTCCTCCACTCCCAGCAGGGACTGCTCGGCCAACTCCGGGGCGTTGAGCGTCACCACGCACCGTTGTAGGGGTAGTGCGTCGGTTCGCGTGCGTCGCCGCTGTTCCCACTGCGCCAGGTCGTGTCGCCACTGCCGTGTCGGGATCGTGGGGCCTGCACCGGCGCGGGCGGCAGCGGCGCGGCGTGCAGCGACACGTCACCATGCACCACACCGGCCTGCACCACCACGCCCACGCTCCCCGACACCGTGTTGCGGACCCGCGCCGGGCCGTCGCCGCCCGCCTCGGGCGACGGGTCCTGCGACGCGGGGTCGTCGGGCTGCCGCACCTCGGGCGTCACCACCGCAGGCACCTCCCGGTCCGGCCGCCAGTCGATGGCGCACAGCGTGGCACCGCCCCGCCGCTGCGCCAGCCGGCGGCGGCGGAATTCACCTGACCGGCATCGGCCCACCCGCACAACGACGGCTCCACCGGCCCGAACGCCGTGCCACCGGACCCGCGCCGCCGACAGGGCGACCGACGCCCCGCCCCTGACACCCCCCGATGACGCCTCGCAGCGGTCACCCGTGGGCTGAGGCGTCGGTGCCCGAGCGGCACCGACGCGACGCTGGCCCACTCGTGTGCCTTGTGGCCCTGATCGAGATCGTTGAGCCACACCGATGACACGGTGACGTTGCTGGTGTGGCCGCTGTGGGCTTTCACAGCTTGTGCGACGGTTCGGCGGGTCGGTGGCGTTGGGGTAGCGCAGGTTGATGCGGGCCCGGAACCCGGCCGTGGGTGAGTTGCCGAACCCTCACACGTCGCCGATGGCGGCGCGCAGGACGAGATGCAGCTTCACCAGCGGCGTCAGCGGACATCCACCACACGCCGGCGGGGTCAGCCGGTGAGGATGAGGGTTCGGGGCTGAAGCGGTCGGCGAGTAGGTTGTCGAGCAGGGTGGGCAGTTGGGTGGGCAGGAGCTTGTCGCGGCATTGGCGCAGTTCGTCGGCTGGCCACCAGCGGCGTTCGATCAGTCCGGTCTTTTCGTTGTCGGTGGGTCGGAGTGCGACCTGCGGTGCGGTGCTGGGGGTGTGTCCGAGGAAGACGTGTTCGATGCGGTGGTGGTCGCGGTCTCGGTAGCGGAATCGGGATTCGCGTACCCAGAGCTTGCGGCCGAGGGTGGGGAGGGTGATTCCGGTTTCCTCGGCGACTTCGCGGCGGGCCGCAGTCTGGAGGTTTTCGCCGTGGTCGAGGCCGCCGCCGGGCAGTTCCCACCAGTGGTGGTCGGGGTCGGTGGGGTCGAGGGCGTGGATGAGCAGCACGCGGTCGGTGGGGTCCAGGAGAAGGACGCGGGCACCGATGCGAGGTGTGGCGGTGCTGGTCGAGGCGGACATGCTGCGGCTGGTCCTCGCGGTCTCGGCTGACGGGCGGGTGCCGTGGCAGCCGGGAAGCGAGCAGCCGGCCGGTCCGAACAGGGCGGGTTCCGGCTCGGCAGGCGTGGCCGCCGTGGCGGGGTGCGACGTTAGCAGCGCCCCGGTGGTGGCCGGCTCCAGGCGCACGGCGAGTCCCGAATGATCGGTGAGCCGGGAGCCGTCCGCCGCGGGTTGTCTGGTGTCATGGACGTACCGGCAGCCGGTGAGCCGTTGAGGTCAAGGCGGTTGAGCCGTGGGCGTGGTCGTAGCGGTGCCCAGGTCCGGGCGGCGGGCCCAGCTGTGCTCGACCGGTCGCAGTGCAGGTACCGGTACCGGTGTCTCGTGCGGGCTCGGTGAACGCGAGGCGCGGTGGAGTCGGTGCACTGTCGGCCCGCGGCGCAGGCCGGTGCCTGGCACGATCGATCCTCGCCCGCACCATCGGCGCGGAGGGAGCGGCATTGGCGTCACCGGACGAGATGACGGCAGCGGTGGCCGCCGCGTGTGACAAGGCGTCGAAGGGCAAGGAGGCTCTGGGACGTGCCGGGGACCTGGCCGAGGAGGCATCGACGCTGCTGACCATCGCCCTGGAGGGCGGCACCACGGGCGATAAGGATGCCCTCTTGGCCACCTTCCAGAACGTCGTTGAGGGGATCAACGCGTTGTGGCGAATGCTGGGCACGGGCATGGACCTTGCCCGGTTACTGGGCGGCTCGCTTCGGAAGGGTGCGGCCGAACCCTCGCGGATTGCGCCGGTCACGCCGCCTGTGTCACGAAAGCCGCCGACGGTTTCGGCAGGCCAGGCTCGCGTCGCCGCGCCACCGGCCGCCCTACCGCCGCTTGCTCCGGAACGGATCGAGCAGTTGCGTCGCGATCTACCGCCGACTGTGGTGGGGGGAACCGGACAGAAGACCCATGGGCGGTGGATCGCCCCCGACGGGTCGACGCAGCGCGAGATCAGTGGACGCGACGAGTGGACACCGAAGGTCAACACCGCGTTGGCCGACGAGGGATGCCCGAGGTTGCCCGTGGTCACCGATGCGGACGTGGAGCTGAAACTGGCCGCGCGGATGCGGGAGCAAGGCCCCGCCGATCCCGCGCTGCATCACCTGACGCTGGTCTTGAACTACGCGCCGTGCTTGCGACACGAGGTCGCATGCGATGAGTGGATCCACCGAATTGGAGGTCCGATGGTATCGGAGGTGTGATCCCGGGCTTGTGTCTGTGAGCCTGTCCCCGCTTTCGACGTGCGTTGCCGGTAACGGCAGGGTGCGAAGCTCGAATGAAAGCCGAAGGGTTCCCGCTCCATCCGGGGACTACGGGCAAGGGGAAGGCCGGACGGGTGAATGCAGTGAACCCCCAGTGATGCCGCGTTACGTGGACCCCCGTCGATGGGTAGTTTCAGCGGGGTAGAGGACTGGCCGTTGAGAAGCGGCAGGTGCCGGTCGGGGAGCAAGGGCCGACCGGATGGACACCACCGTCCCGCGGTACAGGGGGCACCCACCCCGGCCGTATCTCAAGCATGCGGAACGTGGTAACCCCGACGAGGTCCACGAGCCTGGTGGTTCGTGGTAGGCCGACTGCAAGGAAGGCTGAGTTCCTCGGCGGGATCGGGATGATCCAGGAAGCGAATGCCAGCAGCCGAAAGGAAACAGGAAACCGTGCACGCTCTCTCGGCACCTCCGACGCCGGGGTGTGCGGATAACTGGCTGGATACGGGCCTGTGCCCGGCCCGAAAGGGAGCTGACGTGGGTCAGATGGGCCTGTGCAGGATGGTGTGACCGCAGTGCCGGAACCGAAGGACAAGTTAGACGCGACCGCCTCGGCGGTGGCGAACGGACCGGAGGACGGCTGTCTCGACTGGGGCGGGGTTGACTTCCCGGCCGCCGAGGAGCAGGTACGGCGATTGCGGCAACGCATCTTCACGGCGAGCAAGGCGGGAGATCTGAAGAAGGTGCGAAATCTTCAGAAGATGATGCTGCGTAGCCGTTGCAACACACTGGTCAGTGTACGGCGGGTAACGCAAATCAATGCTGGCCGCCGGACGGCGGGCATCGATGGCAGGGTCGTGGCCTTCGATGACCAGCGCGCCATGTTGCTCTGGTGGGTTCACCACCAGATCCGGCCGTGGCGGGCAAAGCCGGTACGGCGGGTGTACATCCCCAAAGCCAATGGGAAACAGCGCCCGTTGGGTATTCCGGTGGTGGTGGATCGTGTGCTGCAAGCACGTATGGTCAACGCCTTGGAACCTGAATGGGAGGCCCGGTTCGAACCCAGGTCGTACGGGTTTCGGCCGGGGCGTGGCTGTCATGACGCGATCGGGCAGATCTTCGGCTCGTCCCGGGGTGGTACCCCGCGACGGCAGTGGATTCTCGACGCGGATCTGGCGGCGGCGTTCGATCGGATCGATCACGACCATCTGCTGGATGTGCTCGGAGCCGCCCCCGGGCGTGGGCTGATTCGGCAATGGCTCAAGGCTGGTGCGGTCGACGGAGGTCGGTTTCTTCCTTCCGTGGAGGGGACTCCGCAGGGCGGAGTGATAAGTCCGTTGCTGTTGAACATTGCGCTGCATGGGATGGAGGTCGCCGCGGGCGTACGTTACCGGACCTCGCTCGGTCGGGACGGTATTACCGCTCCGGACTCTCCGTTGCTGGTGCGTTACGCCGATGACATGGTCGTGCTGTGTCGTACGGAACAGCAGGCCGAGGAAGTCAAAGCACGGCTCGGTGAGTGGCTGAAACCGAGAGGGTTGACCTTCAACGAGGACAAGACTCGAATCGTCCATATCGGCGAGGGGTACGACTTCCTCGGCTTCAACATCCGTCGCTACGACGGGAAACTGCTCATCAAGCCGAGCCGCGACGCGATCTCCAGGATCAAGCGACGGCTACGCGCCGAAATCCGTGCCCATCGCGGGAACGCGGTCGCGGCGCTGCTGCGCACGCTCAATCCGATCGTGCGTGGCTGGGCGGCCTACTATCGCACGGTGGTATCCAAGAAGGTTTTCCAGGACTTGGATGCCTACTTGTTCCACCTGCTTTACCGGTGGGGGCTGCACCGTCATCCCAACAAGTCCAGGCGGTGGATCGTTTCACGTTACTTCGGGCGTTTCAACATGTCCAGGAACGATAAATGGGTGTTCGGCGACCGCGAAACTGGCGCCTACCTCCACCGCTTCGGCTGGACTAAGATCGTTCGGCACGTCATGGTCACGGGCACGTCGTCAGTGGACGACGCCACGCTGGCGGATTATTGGGCAGGACGCCGCCGCAGGAGATTCGCACCTGTCGACAACACGACCCTGCGACTGCTGAGGAAACAGCAGGGTATGTGCTGGGTGTGCGGTGACTACTTGCTCCATGCCGACCGGCAACCGGAGAGCCCGCAAGAGTGGGAGCAATGGTTGCGAGTGGTCAAGAAGGCGATGGTGTCAAACCGCATCGTCACGCGATCACCGGATTTGCCGAACGCGGGTCCGATCCGTCTAGTACACGCCTACTGCCGGACAAGGTTCCGCCAGTAGGTCCAAGTATCCGCCCAGTCGCCTTCAGGGCTTGCTTGAGCCGGATGCGGTGAAAGTCGCAAGTCCGGTTCTGAGGGGGCGGGGACGCAGTAATGCGTCCCCGCTACCCGGCGAAGGCCCGTTCGGGTGTGACAGCCTGTTGCCCGCAGTGCTGCCCGACGGCTACACGCTCACCGTGCACGGCCCGGACGGGTACTACAAGAAGTTCACCGGAGGAAAGCCGCCGTGGCGTCGTTGATGGCCTGGTACAAGCAGGGCGAGGAGCCGACTCCGATCGCGAGCGTGGCCGATCTCGACGCGCTGCTGGACCGCATGGCCGCCGACTTCGCCGCGCAGGAGGGCCTGGTCCCCCCCATGGTCGAGCTGGCCCGGCCCGACCCGTGGGCCGAGGGCTGGGTGGCCATCCGGCTGGGCATCGCCCACGACCGCGGCTTCATCGCCCACGCCGATGACAGCGGCTCCTACATCACCACCAACGGTGGAGATCCCGACGGCGAACCGGTCCTCTACGACCACCAGGCCCACACGCGGGAATGGCCCGCCTACGCCGAACTGCCCCTGGCCGACGTGATCACCGCGGCCCGCGACCTGATCGCCACCGACGGCAAGCGGTCCACAACCGTCCAGTGGCGGCCATGGGGTCTTTGACACCCGCTATGGCCAGCATGAGCGCGTAGTCGTCGAGCAACTGGTGGTCCCCTTGGCCAGGGCATGCACGGCACGTCTGCGGTTGGCCTGATCAGCCCTTCGCCCATGACCACCCACTCGCGTGGGAAGCATCCGTTCCAGGGCATCGTGCCGAATCTGAATTGGGGACCACCCCCGCTCGCGCGGGGAGCACGACACCTCGCGCATCATCCGCACCGAACACGGCGGACCACCCCCGCTCACGCGGGGAGCACCAGTCCAACACCAGCACCCGGTGGCCGGTCGGGGGACCACCCCCGCTCGCGCGGGGAGCACGTGCTGATGAGCCTGCACGCGGTGGCCGCGATGGGACCACCCCCGCTCGCGCGGGGAGCACCAGCTCTTCCGCAAGCACCAGGCCCTCTCGGAGGGACCACCCCCGCTCGCGCGGGGAGCACACTTTTCCCGAACCCTTACAGTTTCCACATGACGGACCACCCCCGCTCGCGCGGGGAGCACGCGTGGCGGACCGTGCCCGCGGGCGCCCTGATGGGACCACCCCCGCTCGCGCGGGGAGCACACCCACCAGCGCGCGATCAGCATCACCGGCGTGGGACCACCCCCGCTCGCGCGGGGAGCACGAACGGGTTGGCGAGCACGCGCGGGTTGGCCAGGGACCACCCCCGCTCGCGCGGGGAGCACACTTCTTGACCAGGGACTTTACAAGCCAAGGTACGTTTTTTCATTCGGTTCTTTGCAGTCTCGTATATCGGTGGTCGTCTGATTCTCCCGAAGACGAGACGCCGACGATGTAGGGAGCGCGCGGCTGCGTTGGTGGTGGCCAGGACGTTGTATGGGTCGCTCCTGCTCACACGGGAACCCGCCGTTCCGTTGCCTGAGGACCCTCGCTCGCTCGCGCGGGGAGCCCAGGTCGCTGGCTGTCACCGGTCGCCTTCCCGCCGGGCTGTCCCGGCTTGCGTGGTAAGAAATGGCGGTTGCCTGATCGGCGGTGGGAATGTCGCAGAGCTCATGATGAGCCCGTGGGAACGTCCAGGGGCCCTGTCGCGTGTCGGGGCTTCCGGGCTTCATGTGCCGGTCTTGGGCGGGCAGGTGTACTCGGAGACGTGTGGGCGGGCCTGGTGGTTACTCGCCGGGCCGGGCCGGGCCGGGTTAGTGGGCAGTGGGGTACCACTCGGGTGGTGACTGCCATGTGGGTCCGTCCGGGCGGTGCCCTCCGTTGTTCATGTACTCGTGAGTTGCGCTCCGGACCGTGTCCAGTGGAATTTCCGAGTCCTGTGGGTATTCCGTGTCGTTGTTCAGGTAGTAGTAGAGGATTCGTTCGGCGGGGATCCAATCCGGGCCGGGTGTGGCTTTGCTGAACACGACTCCGGCCGGTGATGTGTGCAGGAGTGTTCCTGTGCCCGCCGTGCCGTGGACACCGACGTACAGCCCCAGGCGGCGTGCGGTCGTGTCCACGGGGCGGGCGATCCGGAGTTGGACGATGATCCGGCCTTCCCACCCGGCCACGGTGTCCAACACGGCGTCCAGTTCGGCCGCGGTCTCCACGGTCGTCGCCTGTTCGCTGTCCGCGTCGAACGAGGCCGTTAGCGCCACCACGGTTGTGCTCCTCCTGTGTATCGGATGCGGGTGCGGGTTCCGTTGGTGTTCTGTCCGTGCACGGTGAGCGAGTAGCCCTCCGGCAGCAGGATCGGGACGAGGGCGTCACAGCTGTCCGGGCCCTGGCGGCAGGGTACGTTGTTGATGATCACGGTGGCGTGACGGATGCCGTGGGCTGCCATGTGGGCGGCCAGCTTCTGCTCCACGTCGCCGGACCGGGCCGAGCCTTCTGACAGTCCCATCCGCGCCAGCTGCCCCTGCACCAATGCCGAACGCTGATCGAAACCGCTTGTGATCGACTCGACGTCGCCGTCGGGGCCGATCCATTGGCCCACAGTCTTCTGTCCCGTCCGGGGCACCACCGGTGGTGGCAGGGTGCGGCGGATCGCCTCCACCCGTTCACGCGGCACCACGGCCGGGTCGTCGGGCGCGATCTGACGGATTGGAGGGTGTTGTATCGGGGGTTGCGCGGGCCGCTGGATGGCCGGGGCCGGGTCGGTGGTGCCCTTCGCTGTCAGATGGTCCGCGTAGCTGTAGGCGTCTTTGACGGCTTCGTTGAGCAGTGGCCAGTAGTGGCCCTTACAGGCGTCCGCCACTCCGCTGAACACGGAGAGCACCCGTGCCCCGTCCGCTTCGAGCCGGCGCGCGCCCTCCAGCGCACGGGCCAGGATGTCGTGCGCTTCCCTGGCGAGGTCTTCGGCCTGTTCCAGCGCGGCTCGCGCCCGCTAGCCCTTCGTACACGCGGCCCGGATCTGTGCGGCCACTTCCCGGGTTGACGCCATCGGCCCCTCCTTCCCGTGTGAGCGTGGCATAGGGAGCCGACAGCCGTCCCGGCCGGCACCAGGTCCTTCACTGCCAGGCTCTGGCCGCCGGGGGAGCTTTGGCTCGGTGCGGTCACGCCGATCAGGTGATGGTGCTGCCCGTGGACTGTCACCTGCGGCGTTTCATCGCGTGGGCTTGCGGCCTGGTCCACCTCGGTCAACGGATCCGGTGAGCACATCAGATGCCTGCACCGGGCTGCTGAAGGCCCTGTGCGGTTCAATACGAGACGACCAGGCCGACCAGTGGTCCGTATTGGTAGCCGAGGACGACTTCGATCCGAGAACCTTTCGCCGCACTGCTCGGTGCGTTCGCGGCATCGCGGGAGGCGCTGGCCGAGTTGCGCAGGCCCGAGTTCACGGGCACCGCGCCACCGGCGGCCGTGCCGGCGCGGATACTTCGGCGGCGACCTGACCTTGTCCAGGCACCGAAACCGGTGTGGGACGAGTGCCGCAGCCCCCACCGGAGGCAGTCGGCCACGCCATCGCCCGCGACGGCTCCCGATATCCGCCACAGGCACAGTGGACCGTGGACGACCTGCCCCGCCGGGTGCGGCGTGGCGCCGAGGGAGAGAAGACCGTGGGCCGGGTGCGGCGGATCTGGGCCGCTTCGAAGGACCATCCCCACTCGCGCGGGGAGCACCGAGGGGTCGTACCGCACGAGCACGTTGGCCGGGGACCGGCCCCCGCTCGTGAGGGGAGCACCACCTGTGCGCGCAGCGCCCGCCGCACGGCCTGGGACCACCTCCCGTTCGCACAGGGACCACCCGTTGCGCCCCGGCGACGCCGTCGCGATCGGGGGACCACCCCCGCTCGTGAGGGGAGCACGCGTCGCCAACACCGCCATGTACGCGCAGGTCAAGACCACCCCCGCTCGCACGGGGAGCACCGGCCCGAGCACTTGGTCCAGCTCGGCGCGCAGGGACCACCCCCGCTCGCGCGGGGAGCACGCTGGGGCGTCGGCAGGGCTCGCCCGGGGTGGCGGACCACCCCCGCTCGCGCGGGGAGCACGTCGAGTCGTCTACCACGTCGTCCATCACGTCGGGACCACCCCCGCTCGCGCGGGGAGCACGCGGTGACCGCCAGGCACGCGTTGTCCAGGCCCGGACCACCCCCGCTCGCGCGGGGAGCACCGTCACCCCGAACGAGAACACCATTCCGAACGAGGACCACCCCCACTCGCGCGGGGAGCACCCCAGGGATCAGGTGGTCGTGGTCGTGGTCTTCGGACCACCCCCGCTCGCGCGGGGAGCACTCCTGCTAGGTCTAGCCCCCGTAGCGGCGCAACGGACCACCCCAGCTCGCGCGGGGAGCACCGCGTTCATCGCGGGAGTGCTTTTCCGCCTCGCGGACCACCCCAGCTCGCGCGGGGAGCACACTTCTTGACCAGGGAGTTTACAGGTCGAAATGTGGTTTTTCATTCGGTTCGTTCTAGTCTCGTATATCGGTGGCCGGTCCTGCCCGCTTTGATCGACGGGCTGAAGCTGCGGATCCGGCAGCCTAGGATGCCGGGGTGATACGGTCGGCATGGATCAAGTAGGCTCGCGCCCTTGAGCATCAGCGGGTGTTGGCTCGTGAGGGCCGAGAGTTCGGCTTGGGCCAGTCGCATGACTACGTCCGGTTCGACAACCGCAGCGACCGCGGTGCGGAGTTCTTGAAGATCCAGTGGCGGTTGAGGGTTCTGAAGCCGTTCCCCGAGCGGTGGAGCGTCATCGCGGGGGATGTGCTCACGAACCTGCGGGCGGCGCTGGACTACACGTTCTGGGCTGCGGCGGTGTCGCACGGGGGTATTCCGGACAATCCCCACTTGGTGAGCTTTCCGTTGGCGACCGTCGAGGACGGGAGCTTCCAGAACAGGCGGCGAGACCTCAGACCGCTTGTTTCTCCGGCGTTCTGGGATCTGGTGGAGTCCGTTCAGCCGTTCCGGCTGTCGATGCCGTATCAGTCGCCGTTGGAGTGGTTGAGGTGGTTGTCCAACGCCGACAAGCACCGCGCCGTTCGGGTCGTGGGTCGGGCCGGGGTCGACATCGGGCCGATCGTGGTCCCGAACGACGAGGAGTTCGAGATCGTGCAGGAGCGACGCACCACCGGTTCGCTTGACGACGGTAGCGTGGTGGGAAGTGTGCGGCTCAGGCTCAACCCCCGGGGTAGTCGGGAGATCGAGCTGTTGCCCACCTTCGCCTACTCGCCCTCGCTTGAGGTCGGTGAGGACCCCGCTGAGTTCATCCCGCTCAGCGTGGTCATGGGATTGATGACCGCGAACGTCCTCGATGTGATCAATAAGGCGACGTCGGCGCTGGGAGAGACGATGCCCTCTCCGGAGGAGTTGGAGGTGGGTTTGGAGCACGACGACATCGCGGTCGAGAACACGGGGATCGTCTGGACTTTCCGCGACGCGGCCGGGTTCCTCCACTTCCTGGAGCCGTGCCCCGACGACCCCGACTCCGCGCCGCCGGACGCCTGAAGCACTCAGAGACTGGTCGGTGGCGGGGTCTTCGCGCGCGGACTGCTGCGCCGCACTAGATCGGGCGTGGAACCTGTTCGACACGGCGGCGTCGGACGATCGACCCGCGTGGGCGAGGTACTACGATCGCGCGCACCTCGAACGGGACGCCGGAAGAGCGCTGCTGCACCTCGATTCGGAGGTGACGACCGCAGGGACGCCTGCGACCGCCTGAACGCCTCTATTGTGGGCTTCCCGCCTGGATACTCTCGCGGCAGGGTGCTGGCCCAGGCCAATCTCGCGATGTTGACGATGGCGCGCGACGACTCGCGCCACGCCGTGGCTCTCGGTCACGAAGCCTTGGCCACGATGGGAAGTGTGCGTTCCGACCGGGTGAATCACGCTCTGCGGCAACTGGCCAGGGAAGGCCGGAAATACTGCGATCTGGCTGTTGTGAGGAGGCTGAACAGCCGCATCCGGTACGTCCTGACCTCGAACGCCGGCTCCTGAATCCCGGGACATCGGAGCACGAGTAGGGGCGGTGTACTTTCGCCGCGGCGGGGTGGCCCGCCTGTCGGGATGACGGTGTCCCGGCCTCTGGGACAGGCCGGGACACCGTCGCCGCGACGACGGGTTCGGACTCAGTCGAGAAGACCGTCGAACTCGCCGTTCTTCACTCCGAGGATGAACGCGCGGAGCTCGTCGGTGGTGTAGGGCACCACGGGTGAGTTCTCGATGGTGGAATTACGGAACAGGGCACCGCCGGGCACCTGGGCGACCTCGACGCAGGTGTTCTGCGTGAAGGTGGACCGTTGCCAGGTCAGCGTTGCGGGGTCGGTGACGGCCCCGAGCAGGTCTTGCGGGTCGGTCATGCGGCTGTCAGCTCCTTCCGGGCGTTGGCGATCAGCTCGGTCGAGTGTGCCGGATCGGCGGCGATCGTCCTCAATCGCTCCAGGCGTTCGCGATAGATTTGCAGCTCGTCGTGGTCCTCCACGTAGATGCCGCGCACGGCGGTCTCGATGTAGACCAGGCCGGGGTCGTGCTCCAGCTCGGGTGGGAAGGTCAGCAGTGTGCAGGTCCCGTCGGCGCCCGGATGCCCGCCGTGGGTGGCGGGCAGGACCTGCACCGTGATGTGGGGGTGGTCGCGCAGGGCGAGCAGGTGGTCGAGTTGGCGGGCGAGGACGGATGGGCCGCCGACCCGTCGGCGCAACGCCGACTCGTCGATCACGGTATGGACGCTGACCTGCGGTGTGGAGCGCTCCAGGATGCTCTGCCGACCGGCGCGCAACTCCATCTGACGGTCCAGGCGGTCCGCGTCGATGCCGGGATTGATTTCCTTGATCAGCGCGCGGCCGTAATCCTCGGTCTGGAGCAGCCCGGGAACCCACAAGGCGTCGTAGGATTCGATGCGCTGGGCCGCGCGTTCCACCCCGAGGTAGAGGTTGAACCAGTCCGGCACGACGTCGCCGAGGTAGAGCCACCAGTCGCGGCCGGATTTGGCCGCACGGCGCAGTTCGCGGAAGAACTCCTTGCGTTCGGGCACGCCGTAGAAGTCGAGCAGCTTGTCCAGCTCGGCGGCGCTCGCAAGACTGAACCCGGTCTCGAAGTGCCCGATCGCCGCCTCGCTCTTACCCAGATGGTCCGCGACCTGCCTGCGTTTGAGGCCCCGTGTCATGCGCAGGGCGCGTAGGTCTCCCGCGATCCACCTCCGGATCGCCGTCGGGGCGTCGGACACAACCATCCACGGTCGCCTTTCTGATCATCGGCTGACAGTCGGCCACACGGCATGAATCACCCGATCAGGCTAGTCGCGTCTTAGTGCTCTAAGTCTTAGAGTCCTAACCACGGTTCATGGTGCTCACGCCTGCCGACGGACCGTACCCCCGGAGTCCTCACGGTCCGGGTACCGCCCTCGATTCGGTGACTGCCGGATCAGGGCCCACGTGCTGGCGGTCCCGCCTCGTGCCCCTCGCAGGGGGCGGGACCTGCCTCCACACCGACAACGAGCTTGGAGGTGGTGGCGATGTGGCAAAGGTTGATCGACTGGTGGCCGCCGGTCGCGGGCGCGGTGCGCGCGCTGTGGTGGGCGCTGGGCGACGCGATGGACCTGGGCGGTTCGCCTGCGGGCGGGGCGGGGTGGGGATCGTGACGCAGCCGTTCCGCTGGTACCCGCATGACGGTGAGCGGCACGCGATCCCCGTCGACGCCGGTCACGGCGAGTGCATCGAAACGCTGTGTCACAAGGAGTTGGTCATGGACACCGGCAGGAGGCTGCGGTGCGAGGCGACGTGCGCGGAGTGCGACTCGACGTGGCGTGCGGCGGTCGGCATTCCACCCCAGTCCCGACGCCAGGCGTTCCTGCTCGACCCCCTGGACCGTTCGACGGCGACCTCGGCGGATGTGCCGGTGGAGGCGTCGCGGTGAGCGCCGCGCGCAGGTCCGGCAACGACATGATCACCTACACCGTGATGGGCGAGGAGATCGGTGTCTATCTGGACGCGGTGGCGCGGGTCGTCGAGACCGGGGACGACGACGCCCTCGCCTCGATCGCCCGGATCGAGGTACCGGGGATGCTCGGCGCGGTCCGGGACGCGCTGGCGGGGCACGCGCCCGACGAGCGGGGACGCTGCCCCCTGTGCCGGGGACGCCGGTTGCCGTGGTGGCGCGGGCAGACCGTGCCGTGCCGGTTCTACCGCGCGATCCGCGACCGCCTGATCCCCCCGGAGACCGGACGGCGACACACCCTGCCCGACGGCGTCGGCACGCCGGTCCGCCCGGCCGGGGGAACGGGGTGACCGCTGTCATCCCGCCGGTTGTCATCCCGTCGGTCGCCTCGACGCCACCATGCCGCGCTGCGGCGTCGCGAGGACCTCGCTCTCTGCCGATCCCGTCGAGTGCCGACCGGAACCGTGCCGGTCACGACACCGGCGCGGACCACTAGACCGGTGGGCGGATCCGCCCGGCATGCCGCTCCGGACCCGACTCCGGGAGCGGGAGCCGGCGCGCCCACCACGACGAGGACCGGCTGGCGCCGAGCCCGACAGGCAGCCAGACCTGCCGGGCGGTCGTGCCACCGCAGGCACCGCGCGGCCGGTCCTCGTCTCCCGGTCGGGAGCCCTCCACAGCCGCCGCCCACGCCTCCAGGCGGTCGGTCGAGGGCTCCCGACCTTCTCCCACCTCTTCCGCTGTTCACCTGATTGCGAGTTGTCGTGTCCGTTTCCGCGTCCGAACCACCCGGCCACCCCGGGCACGTCGCGCAGGTGATCCCGCTCGACCGCTTCCGACGTCCCTCCACGGCGGCCCCGGACGGCGATCTCTCCGCCGTGCAGTACCGCCGGTTGATGGTCGACCGGATGCGCCACGACGGCATCCTGACCGACCCGCGCCTGGCGGCGGCCCTGCGGGCGTTGCCGCGGGAGGTGTTCGCGCCCGGGGTTCACGGTGATCACCCCACGGCCACCGGCACCTGACCACCGATCGCGCCGGCCACCTGCTGCTCGACCCGGCGCACACGGCGTGGACCCGGGCCCTGCCCGGCACCCGTGAGGTGCGCACCGGGGGACGCACCCAGGACGCGTGGCGGCACCTCTACGAGCTGTGGGCGCGGTGGGAACGCACCGGCCGCCCCGGACCGGCCGGCTACCGCCTCACGGTCACCGCCGGGGGAGAACCCCACCCCACCCGGCGGCAGCCCCATCGCGCTGGTCGACCACCGCTGACCTCCTCGGCGACGCCATGGCGTTCGCCGGAGAAGCGGCATCGGCGACCCGCACCGGACTTCGGGGCAACGGATCTCGGCGACCTCCACCCGGAGGAAGGGCTCCGCCGCCCCGACGGCATCGACCGCGCCCGGGAACGGGCAGGAGGTGCTGCGGCCGGGCCCACCCACCCGGGTGGGCCCGGTACACCCATCACGCACGACACCCCCGCGGCAAACACGAGGAATCCGAATGCCCACGCCCCGGACCCGCCCCACCCGCTGGCGCCCGACCCGCGCCACCGGATACAAGACACCGGCCCCCGCGCCCACCCGTCGAACAACCACGGCACCGGGACGCACCGCCGGGACACCACCCGCCCCCGACGACCGCCGCAGCACGCCCCCGGCCGCACAGACCCGGGCACGAGATACCCCGCCGCCGAACCGGGCCCGCTCCCTCGCGGCGTCGTCGACCCCGCATACCGCCGACGCGACACACCCGCACACCGCCGCGACGACCGACACCGACTCCGCCCCGCAGACCGGTGCCACGAGGACCCGCGCCCCGGCCCGCAGGCCAGGCAGCCCGTCCCCGGCACGGACGACAGCACCGGACACCGTGTCCGACACGGCGCCGGCCGGTCACGGTGTCATCGACCAACCCGGCGTGTTCACCGAACAGCGCCACCTCGTGGCCGCCGACGCCCCGACCCACAGCTCCGCGCACATGGGAAACCGAGTACGCGCCCTGTGCGGCGCGCTGTGCATGCCCGCCCTGTCCGGCGCCTACACCTGGTGCTCGTGGCCCGTCTGCCCGCAGTGCCCACCCCTCCACCGGACCGACACCGAACCGGTCGACACCCGGCACCCGGCGGCGGCAGATGTCGGTGTACCGCGCCCTCGACACCCGCGCGGCCACGAGCACCCCGCCTCACACGTCGCGGTCCGGCCCGCCACATCCGGTGGCTGACACCGTGCCGGGCTGTCGGCTGTGGGTCTCCGCGCTGCTGCGCGACGAAGACGACCGCATGCTCATCATCGCCCCACCATGGACCCGGGACCGGTTCTTCCGGCTCCCCGGCGGCGAGGTCCCCACCCACCTGAACTCCCCGGCCGTGGCACTGCGCCGCCTGGTGTCGATGCAGCTCGGCGTGGACACCGAGCCCGGCATGGTGGTGGCGATCCACCACGAACGGCCCACATTGCCCGGCGCGATCCCGCACCGCGAACCGGGCCTGCACCTGACCTTCGACTGCGGACGGATCACGCGTGCGCACGCCGACACGCTGATCGCTTCCGACCCGCGACTGGTGACCGGTTGGAGGTTCGCCACAGCGCGGGAGATCAAGGAACTCACCCACCCTTACCAGGCAGCGCGGGCATTCTCCGCGCTGACGACCACGACCGGCCTGGCATTCGTCGAACAGCCACACCGCAGTGCGACATCCGCGCCTCCGGAACCACCCGAGGAGCCGACAGCCCCGCCTGCCGCGCCGGACATCCGGCCCGACACCTCATCACGCCCTCACAACCCGACCGAGCCCTCGACCGCGAAGGCGGAGCCGGACGAAGTACCTGCCGAAACCCGCAACGAGGTCACCACACTGCTCCTCGACACGCCGGGAGGACAGAGCTTCATGACCCGCATCCTGGACGGGCTGCGAAGGCTCGATGACATGCAGCCCGACACACCCACCACAGAAATACCCACCGTCGAACATGAAGCCCCCGACGGCACCACCTGATCATGAACCCGTCGGCGGCCACGGAGGTCTACGGCGCAACCTGCGGCACGTCAGCCCGGTGCGTCCAGAACACCTGAAGTTTCCACGGAACGACACGTCACCCCGCACGTCCGTAGAGAGCGGATGCCTACCTCCAGATCGAGGCTCGGCGTCACTCCGACCCGGCTCCGACGGATCAACTCCGACTCGACAACGTGACAAGCATCGCCGGACTTCGGCCTGCCGGAGTAAGTAGCTGTATCCGAGCTTGGTCGGGCGGAGGCTCTTTGGTGCGCAGACGAGGGAACTCCTGGTAGATCGGACGGTGTCTATGCGCCGTTCCACCAGGAGTTCCGTTGTTATCGTGCCCGATCCCCGCGGGCGGTTCCACCGCGGGTACCCCGTGCTGCCGCCTGGCCGCCTCCCACCAGCCCGCTCGCCGTGTCTCCCGGTATCCCACCGACATCACCGACGCCCAGTGGGCCGAACTCGACCCGCTGCTGCCCGACCCGGCGTGCCTGGCCGGTCGGGGCGGGCGGTGGGAGAAGCACTGCCGCCGGGTGATCGTCGACGCGATCCTCTACGTGGTCGACAACGGCATCAAATGGCGTGCCCTGCCCATGGACTTCCCGCCCTGGCCCACGGTCTACAAGCGCTTCGCCGCCTGGGAGAAGGTCGGGGCGACGCAGCGACTGCTCGACGCGCTGCGCGACCGGGCCCGCCTGGCGGAGGGACGGGCGGCGACGCCGTCGGCCGCGGTGATGGATTCCCAGTCGGTGCGCGCCGCGGAGACCGTCGGCCGCGCGACCCGTGGTTGGGACGGCGGGAAGAAAGTCGCGGGCCGCAAGCGGCACATCGTCGTGGACACCCTGGGGCTGCTGGTGGCGGTGCTGGTGACGCCGGCCTCGACGCAGGACCGGGTCGCCGCCCGCAGCCTGCTGCGGCGACTGCGCGACACCACCGGGAAACGAACCGCGCTGGTGTGGGCCGACGGCGGCTACACCGGACCCCTGATCGACTGGGCCCGCAAGACCCTCGGCCTGGTGGTGGAGATCGTCCAACGTCCGCAAGTGCCCTACTTCACCGTGCTGCCCAGAAGGTGGGTCGTCGAACGCACTCTGGCCTGGATCACCGGACACCGCCGCTGCGTCCGCGACTACGAACGCCTACCCCACCACCACGAGGCCATGGTCCGCTGGTCCATGATCCGCATCACCAGCCGCCGACTCACCCAACGCCACTAGCTCGGAAACGGCTACTAACAGGGGCCGAGGGAATCGACCCGGAGCGGATCGCGCTTCGTCTCGTTCGCTCTGGTCACAGCTTCCGTCCATCCATGTCGAAGACATCGTCGACTCGCGTCGATCTGTGTCGCGCCGCAGCGGAGAGCCGGCTGACCTCGACGACATTGGGGCCGTCGTGCGCGCGGTCAACCCTGTCCGGACCGGCCCAACTCTTCGGATTCCGGACCTGCCTTTCGGGCCACGATTCGGGTGTTCGGACCTACCGTTCGGGCCGCTGTGGGGATCGCGCGACCGGGTGGTGTTCGAGGCGACGGCGCGGGCGTGCGCGTTGCCGGGCCGGCGCTACGAGGTGGTCGACGCGGTCGAGCCGGTGGTGACGGGCAACGTGCGCCGGCTGGCCGGTCGTTCGGGCCTGGTCGACGGATCGCAGCTCAACGGGTCGGTCCACCGCCATGTTCAAGCGGACGGGACATCCCCGGCGGAACGATCCTGGGGAAGACCTCGACCGGCGGAGCAGTCCGGACGTCACGGTGTCCGGTAGGCGATCCACAACCGGAACACGCCGACAGCCGACTACCACCGGCAGACCCGCGTGATCCACAGTTGGCGGGTGAGCGAATCGCAGACCCCGCCCGTCCTGGACAACCTCAGCCCTTTGGAGGAAGCGGTCGTCGCCGCAGCCTGCCGGGGCACCTGGACACGACCCGACACTGACCTGACGCCCGGGCAACTCGCCGACACCGAGGACCCGGGACTGCGGGTGCGGGCGGAACTGATCCGGGAACTGCTGATGGGCCGCCGCGGCGAACTCGATCCCCGCGGCGTACTCATCCGGGGTGTGCGAGTGGTCGGAGAGCTGGACCTGGACCACGTCATCGCGGTCACCGGCCTCGCACTCCTCGCCTGCTCACTACCGGACGGCATCACCTGCATACACGCCCGACTCCACCAGGTGGACCTGCGCCACAGCACGATCACCGACGTCAACGCCGAGAGTGTCCGCACCGACGGCAGCCTGTTGCTGCGCGGCGCGCGCCTCACCGGCAGCGGCGAACGCGGCGCGTTACGGCTGTTCGGTGCCCACATCGGCGGCCAACTCGGCCTAGACAGCGCCACCGTCACCAACACCACCGGCCCTGCCCTGAACGCCGATGATGTCCGCACCGACGGCAGCCTGTTGCTGAGCGACGCGCACCTTACCGGCAGCGGCGAAGACGGTGCGTTACGGCTGTTCGGTGCCCACATCGGCGGCCAACTCGCCCTCGACAGCGCCACCGTCACCAATACCACCGGCCCCGGCCTGGACGCCGACCACATCCGCACCGACGGCCACCTGTTGCTGAGCGACGCGCACCTTACCGGCAGCGGCGAAGACGGTGCGTTACGACTGCCCGGTGCCCACATCGACGGCCAACTCGACCTCGAACGCGCCACCGTCACCAACACCACCGGCCCCGCCCTGGACGCCGACCGCATCCGCACCGACGACGACCTGTTGCTGAGCGACGCGCACCTTACCGGCAGCGGCGAAGACGGTGCGTTACGACTGCTCGGCGCCCACATCGACGGCCAACTCGACCTCGAACGCGCCACCGTCACCAATACCACCGGCCCCGCCCTGGACGCCGACCGCATCCGCACCGACGACGACCTGTTGCTGAGCGACGCGCACCTTACCGGCAGCGGCGAAGACGGTGCGTTACGACTGCTCGGCGCCCACATCGACGGCCAACTCGACCTCGAACGCGCCACCGTCACCAATACCACCGGCCCCGCCCTGAACGCCGATGATGTCCGCACCGACGGCAGCCTGTTGCTGAGCGACGCGCACCTCACCGGCAGCGGCGAACGCGGCGCGTTACGACTGCTCGGCGCCCACATCGGCGGCCAAGCCTACCTGACCGGAACGCGGTTGACCAACGAGTCCGGACCGCTGCTGGTGTTGACGGAGGCCAGGGTGGACGGGGCGTTGTTCCTGCCCGCCGTGCTGGTGTGCCCGCAGGCCGGCCAGACAACAAGCACCCGCCCTTGCCCGGACAGCCCCCGCCAACTCGTCGCGCGCGGGCTGGTGTTCCCCCAGCTTCGGGACATCTCGTGGCGGCAGTGGCTGCACCTGCTCGTGCACCACACCCCCGGCTACCTGCCCCAGCCCTACCAACAACTCGCCGCCGTCGAACGCGCCGCCGGACACGACAACAACGCCCGCCACATCCTCATAACCCAACAGGACGACCTCCGCCGACGCACCCCCGACGCCCTCGGCGGACACCTCGCCCGCGGACGGCACCGGCTGTGGGGCTGGCTGGGCCGCTACGGCTACCGCGCCCACCGCCTCGTCACCGCACTACTCACCGTCCTGCTCCTCGCCGGCGCCACCGGCTACACCGCCGGACAAGTCCCCACCCGGGCAGGACACCACGCCGCCGAACGCGTCACGCCGCCGAACACCCCGACCACCGCGGCAGGCATCCCGTGTTCCACCGCCGAACTCATCGGCCTCGGCATCGACCGCGGCCTACCGTTGGGCGCCACCGGCCTGCGCGCCCGCTGCGACCTCGACACCGGCACCCGGAAGGGCCAGGCATTCACCTACCTGCTGTGGGCACTGCAAGCCATCGTCTGGGCCCTGGCCACCCTCACCATCGCCGCCTACACCGGCCTCATCCGCAAAACCGCCTGACAACACCCCAACCGACGCCCAACACCGCGACGACGCCGTCGCCGACAGAACGACGGCGCGGTTCGGCGTCCGCGGCGACGGCCGTCAACCACCGAATCCGTAAAGCAAGACCGGACAACCAGGGCGTCGGTCGTCCGGACCTACCGTTCGGACCACGCTTCGGGTGTTCGGGCCTACCGTTCGGGCCGCTGTGAGCGCGGCGGGGACCGGCCGGGGGAATGTCGGAGCTGGATGTGCTGCCAGGTGGTGCGCCCCCGGCGCCCGAGGGGTTCGAGCCGGTCTTCGCGGACGATGACGGCGAGTACTACCGGGTGGGTCTGGCCGAGGTGTGGTCGGTACCGTTGGAGTCGTGCCGGCCGGTGCATGGGTCCTCGTCAAGGGGCAGCGGCACCACGTGGGGCGGTGGTGGACGGCCACGACGGGCACGGTGGTGGGGTTCGAGTCGTAGTTGGAGCGCGACCGGCTGATCCTGCTGGACTTCGACCCGGCGGTGATGGGCATCGTGTCGCAGCCATTCTGGTTGTTCTTCACCACGGTCGAGGGCGCGCGGTGTTCGCACGCGCCGGACTACCTCGCGCGGCTGTCGTACGGGTCGGCGCTGGACTGCCGTCCGGCCGACCAGGTCGGACCGCGTGACCGGGTGGCGTTCGAGGCGACGGCGCGGGCCTGTGCGGTGCTGGGCTGGGCTGGCGCTACGAGGTGGTCGACGCGGTCGAACCGGTGGTGGTGGGCAACGTGCGCCGACTGGCCGGTGACCGGTACCCGCGCCACGACCTGCCGGGGGTCGCGGCCGCGCCGCGGGAGGTGTCCGCCGAGCCGGTCGGGTTGCTGAAGGGCGCGGCGCTGGTCGGCGATCCGATCGCGGTGCCGCCGGTGCTGTTCCACCTGCTCTGGCGGCGCGAGCTGCACGTCGGGTTGTCGCCGCCGCCGCACACCAGAGCGGTGGTGAGCCGGTGACGGGCGCGGCGCGGCCGGTGCTGCGGGTGGGCGACCGGGTCGCCTTCGACGGCGGGAAGCACCTGGTCGTCGGGTTGGCCGGGACGGCGGTGAGGCTGCGTGAGCAGGCCGGGGCGGAGCAGGTGGTGCTTGCCCAGCACACCCACCGGCGGCTGCTGCGCCGCTTGGGCCCGGACGCGACCTACGACGCCGTGCTCACCGGCTTCTTCATCTGCGCCCACCGCTGGCAACACCACGACCCCACCGGCCCCGCCGACGCCCACCACCAGCGGGACCGCCGCGCCCGGCTGCTCATCCCGCCCGGCACCGAGACCAGCACCTTCAGCCCGTCACGGCTGTTCGCCGCCACCTACCCCGACGCCGTCGCCCTGGCCGGACTCCTCCGCCCGTTGGGGCCGCCGGCGCCTGGCCGCCGGCGGCCCCAACGACCAACGCGCCTTCGCCACCGAGATCGCCCGCCGCCTCGGCCCGACCGACTACCGGCCCATCCGCTCCCGCGACGCCGTCGCGCACGGGATCGACCAGCGCTGCCGGCAGCCCTCGGTCCTGCCGCACAGCTCCTACCGGCGCGAACACGCCTTCGGCGGCAAGACCTACCGCAAACCCGTCGCCACCGCCGAACAGGCCCGCCGCAATACCGCGGCCGCCTTCGCCGAACACCGCCGCAGCGGCGCGATGATCCTGTTCCACCGCACGACGGCCCTGCCATTCGCCTTCTCCCGCGCCGCCCTGATCACCAGCGACACCCCCACCGAACTCCACGCCACAACCTCGAAGCTGACCATCCGACAGCGCGAAGCCCTCCTCGACGCCGACTACCACCGCCCCAAACCGGCACCAACGACCTGGCTGGACACCGCCGCCGAACCTCTGCGCTGGACCAACCGGACCGGTCCCCGACAGTCCTAGCGCGACCGCCCCTACTTCCCTGGCGGCTGACGCAACCCGCGATCCGAAGGCTAGACCCGCGGCCCCCGGCGCACCCGCACCCGGACTTAGCTTTCGGACCGCAGTTCAACGCGCTCATGCCCCGAAGGGTTCAGGCGGAACGGACAAACCCGCCGGTGTGCTGCACTATCTCGCTGGCGAGGTGGTGGTTCACGGGGTCGACGGCTGTGTCTGGTGCCAGGTCACGCAGGTGGGGCGTTCCTGGGTGTTCAGGAATTCGGTGACCGCCTCGATCAGGGTCGGTGCCGCGGCGCCGCTGCCTGTCGGGAAGTGGTGTCCGCCGGGTGTTGTCCATGCCGGTGAGGCGGGGTCGCCGTCGAGTATGGCTGTGTGCCCTTGGGCGCTGAAGAGCAGGAATCCGAAGTGTTCGTGTACGGCGGCGACCACTTCGTGGTCGGGGTGCAGTCCGGCGGATCGGGAAGCGGTGGCCGGCAGCGACAGCCGGTCCTCGGTGCTGGAGCGTGCGTTCCAGGTGCTGGAGCTGGTCGCCCACGAGGACCGGCCGTTGAACCTGACCGAGATGAGCCGTGCGGTCGAGTTGCCGTTGCCCACGACACACCGTGTGGCGAAGGCGCTGGTCAAGCTCCGCGCGCTGGAGAAGAACGACGGCCGCTACACCCTGGGCCCGGTCTGGTCGGAATGGGCTGGCGTTACGGGCGAACGAGAGTCGTCCGGCGCGTCGAACTGACGCACCGGGCAGGGTGGAACAAGCATGGGAGTGCGGTGCACCTGACGAGTCGCCGACGCTTGGGAGGCTCGACCCCGTTCATGGGGTTGACCGCAAGCGGGGCCTTGACCACCGCGTACCGGAAGATCCCCCGGAACAGGTCATAGATCGTCCTGGACGACTCGCCCGCGTCGGTGAGTGCCACGTACCGAGGGTTGCGGACTTGCTCACTTGCCCAGGTGTAGGGGAGGCGGGCAAGTCGGGGGCAAGTCGCGCCACTTGCCCACCTCCCCCATACCCCCCGCAAGTGGGCAAGTGGGCAAGTCCGCCACATGTCGTGTCGGTCGAGTGACTGTCGGTGCCCTGTGCCACGCTCACGCCGCAGGGAAAGGGGGCGGGGTGGCGTTAACCCGGGAGGTGGCGGCACAGGTCCGGGCCGCGTGCGCGAAGGGTGGGCAGGCGCGGGCCGCGCTCGAACAGGCGGAAGACCTGGCCCGGGAGGCACACGACCTGTTGGCCCGTGCGTTGGACGGCGCGCGGCACCTCGGGCCGGACGGGGAACAGGTGCTGGCCGCGTTCACAGGGGTGGTGGACGCGTGCAAGGGCCACTACTGGCCGCTGCTCAACGAGGCCGTGAAAGCCGCCCAGAGCTACGCGGACCACCTGGCGACCATGGGCACTCCCGACCCGGCCCCGACTGCTCAGCGGCCTACACGGCCCCCGACACAGCCACCCCCGGCGCAGCCGCCGCAACGACCCCCGGCCCGCCAGGTCGAACCCGACGACCCGCCCGTGATCCCGCCCGAACGCATCGAGGCGCTACGGCGCGAGCTGCCCCCGCCCGTGGTGCCCAACACCGGGCAGCGGACCCACGGCCGGTGGATCGGCCCGGACGGCACCGTTCAGGAGATCACTAGCGGAATGGACGCGCGATCCGCGCTGGTGAAACAACAGCTCGCGGACAAAAAGATACCGCGTCCCACCCTGCGGTCCGGTGACGTGGAAATGAAATTGGCGGCCGACATGGCGGCCCGGGGGATCAAACACGCAACAGTGGTCATCAATCACGTGACCTGTAAGGGGCGCTGAACTGTGACACCCTCGTGCCGGTCCTTCTCCCCGAAGGGTCCACACTGACCGTGCACGGAATCAACGTCAACGGGACACGCACCCGCACCCGCTACACAGGAGGAGCACAGCCGTGGTGGAGCTAGAAGCCTGGTACGACGTGGACCACGACGGCCCCACGATCGTGCGCACCCCGGCCGAACTGGACGCGGTGGTGGACGTGGTGACCGGGTGGGAAGGCCGCATCCTCGTTGACCTGTACGTGATCGGAAACCCCGCACGCGGGCTCAACGTCGGGATTCACGGGCAGACGGGTCGGGGTGCGCTCTATTACGCGGCCGGGCATGACGAGTGGTTCAGCAAGGGCACGGCCCCGAGCCCGGGCTGGAGTCCCGACGAAACGCTGCTGTACTACTACATGAACAACGACACCGAGTTTCCCGGTGACTGCGAAATCCCGCTGGAGGCGGTCCGCCGAGCCGCCCACGAATTCATGGCCACCGGGGGCGAACGGCCCACCGTCACCGACTGGCAGCCACGTACCCCGATGCCCCCGGCCGGGTCCGCCGAGTAGCCGCCGGGCCCGCCCGTACGTCACCCGGTTCACGTGCCACACGGGACCGGTGTGTCAACCACTCGGCCCGGCGCTGAGCGGCCCCCTGTCACAACGAAAGCGGCCGGGGTGGCATCGCGCCCCCCCAGCCGCCCGGTACTCGTCTACGGGCCCGCTGTGCTTTACGCGGTCCAGATCACCTCTACGGGAACACCCCCGTCCGTGGTGACCGTGACCCGCCAGCGCCAGTCACACCCCTGGTCCGATTCCACGGGCAACCCGCCGTGTGTCCGGCCGCACCGGACATACGGCGGCCACCCGTTCGCGTGGTCGTAGAGCAGGGACAGAACGGGCCACCAGGCGCGGGCCCCGCAACACGGGGACTCCAACACCACGTGCGGCTTTCCGGAGTCGGTGACGAGGACCATCCCCGCTCGCGCGGGGAGCACGTGGGCGGCCGTGGTGAGGAGGCGGTGCGCGCGGGACCACCCCCGCTCGCGCGGGGAGCACCGGGTGGCTCACCTGAGCACGACTCACCCGGCGGGACCACCCCCGCTCGCGCGGGGAGCACCCCAGCGCCGTCCACGACTCGACGACCGCCGCGGGACCACCCCAGCTCGCGCGGGGAGCACTTCACGGGCTGCTCGCTGGTCCCGGCGGTGACCGGACCACCCCCGCTCGCGCGGGGAGCACGCGCTATTGGTATGGCGTTTATGGCCAATCCAAGGACCACCCCCGCTCGCGCGGGGAGCACTGCCCGCCGGTCATCCCGTCGGGTCCGGACTTCGGACCACCCCCGCTCGCGCGGGGAGCACGCCGAGTGGTCCGACTCGCGCCAGTGCGCCGCGGGACCACCCCCGCTCGCGCGGGGAGCACCCGCGCCTCGCGCTCGCCGACCTGTCCCACCTGGGACCACCCCCGCTCGCGCGGGGAGCACGCGCCGATCCAGCAGGCGGTCCAGCAGCGCCTGGGACCACCCCCGCTCGCGCGGGGAGCACGGCGACCGCGCCAAGTACGACGAGAGCAAGACGGGACCACCCCCGCTCGCGCGGGGAGCACGCCGGGATGGTCAACTCCAGCTGTGCGGCGAGCGGACCACCCCCGCTCGCGCGGGGAGCACTTGGCCATCACCGGCAGCGCGATCGCGGACGCCGGACCACCTCCGCTCGCGCGGGGAGCACAAGATCCTGCGCGACCTCAAGGAGGCGAAGAACGGACCACCCCCGCTCGCGCGGGGAGCACGACGCGAGTTTCCGGCTCATGATCGGAATGGTGGGACCACCCCCGCTCGCGCGGGGAGCACCCCAGCATGATCCGCGTCGGCGGCAGCGTGGCGGGACCACCCCCGCTCGCGCGGGGAGCACCCAGCTCGTTGTCGGCCGAGAGGACCGAGCTGTGGACCACCCCCGCTCGCGCGGGGAGCACCGCGGTCGGCAAGGCCGTACGCGGCGGGCTGGTGTGGACCACCCCCGCTCGCGCGGGGAGCACATGTCGGCGCGCAGGGTGACGCGCACCCGGTACGGACCACCCCCGCTCGCGCGGGGAGCACGCGACGAGGGCCAGGAGCAGGATCACGCCCAGGGGACCACCCCCGCTCGCGCGGGGAGCACCCCGGCTCGCCGCGGCGCCGCAGTTCGCCGGTGGGACCACCCCCGCTCGCGCGGGGAGCACTCTTGGTGATCGTCAAGCTCTTGCTGCGCCGGCGGACCACCCCCGCTCGCGCGGGGAGCACCCGTTGGCGGGGCCGGTCCTCGACCTCCCCCGGGGACCACCCCCGCTCGCGCGGGGAGCACCATCAAGCACCCCCTCGCCTGCCGCCCCGACCTGGGACCACCCCCGCTCGCGCGGGGAGCACCGGTGCCCGCTGGGGGTGGTCCAGCGGCCCACGGGACCACCCCCGCTCGCGCGGGGAGCACGCTCGCCGTGCGTCGCGATCACCTCGTCGCGGGGGACCACCCCCGCTCGCGCGGGGAGCACCTGGGGCTCGATTCGCTCGTGCGGAACTTCGTGGGACCACCCCCGCTCGCGCGGGGAGCACAAGCTGAGCTACGAACCCGAGTACGATATCCCGGGACCACCCCCGCTCGCGCGGGGAGCACGCGTCGCGCCACCAGCCCGCGCGCCGGGCCGGGGGACCACCCCCGCTCGCGCGGGGAGCACACTTCTTGACCAGTGACTTTGCAGGTCGGGGTGCGTGTTTTCATTCGGTTCGTTCCGGTCTCGTATATCGATGGTCGTCCGATGTCTTCGCCAGGTCTGAGCGTGACACGGGCGCCGATAGTTACTGGGCCGGCGCTGAGTTTTTCCGGTCTGGTGGTGCGGGCTGGCCATGGTGGACCACATCCCTGCTCGCGTGGGGGAAGGCAGGGCAGGGAGCGGCTTCCAACAAGCACGTCGGACCACCCGCTCACGCGGGGGAAGACGCGTTGGGTGCGAACCAGGCCACGGCGGATGGGGGACCACCTCCGCTCGAGTGGGGAGCAGGCGCATCCGGGTCCACAGGTCCGCGGCTGTCCAGGACCACCCCGCTCGCGCGGGGAGCACCTGAGGACTTCGTTCATGGCGACGGGTCCATGCCATCACGCCGCGTATTGGTACGCGTAACAACGAATTCCGGTGCCGCGTGGTCGAACCCTTGGCCTGTTGAGGTGGAGGCGAGGTGAATGTTGGTATGCTTCGGTGCGGTCGTGATGCGGCAGACCGATGCGGAATTGCTTCGCCGCCGGCGGAACAGCGGGAAGTCGACCTCTGGCTCTGTCGCTTGGGAGGCGCAGCCAGGGTGTGCGGTGGCGGTCGTTTCATGTCCATGATGTATTGGTTGCGCTCGCGCCGTACCGTTTTCTTCGGCCATTGCATCTGATCGCGTAGCGTTCCGGTTGGACGTAAAGATGTGCTGATGCTAGTGGCTCGCTTGGTTGGAAAAATTTATTACAGTATCTCGGCGTCGAGTTTCCGGTTTGTGTCAGATCGATTGCTGACTGCCGCCAAGTTGGCGCGCGTTGCCGATGTTAGGGGATGGTTCTTCCCTGTGGTGCGGAGTCGGATCGTCAGCAGGAGCTTGAGTTCCTCGATGGCGGTCTGGGTGTTTCCCAGGGCGGCGAGGGTGAGTGCCCGGTACTCGCGGGTGATAAGTGTTGCGTGGTGTTCCTCGCCGAGGATTTCCGTTTTTTCGTGGAGTACATCCTCGAACTCTTGCCGAGCCGTCTCCAGTCGTGAGTTTTCGAAGTGGAATTTCGCCAGTCTGTGGCGGGTGGCGAGTGTGTGGATGTGGGTCGGGCCGAGTACGCGTTTCTGCTTGTCGAGGACTTCCTCGTACAGTTGTTCCAGGCCGTCGATCTTGTTCTGGTCGTGGCGGAGCATGGCCAGGTGGCTGTAGGCGATCAGTGTCTTGGGGTGGTCCTCGCCCAGGGCTTCCCGTTCGTCGGCGAGGAGTCGGTGGTATTCGGCTTCGGCGTCGGCGAGGTCTCCTCGGACATGGAGCAGGGAGGCCAGTTCGCTGCGGGAGTCCAGGGTGTTGATGTGGTGTCTGCCCAGCACGATCTCTCGGGCGGCCAGTACGGCGCGGAACCCGGCTTCCGCTTCCTCGGCTTTGCCTTGCAGGTGCATGAGGTGGGCGAGTCGGTTCTTGGTGTCGAGGGTCTGCCGGTGTTCGGCTCCCAGGATGGTGACCTGGTGGTTCAGCACGGCGCGGAACTCGGCTTCGGCTTCGGTGAGGCGGTCGCGGGCCCGCAGGGCCACGGCGCGTCGGCTGCGGGTGTCCAGGGTGTCGGGGTGCGCGTGACCGAGGAGTTTCGTCTGGATCGTGAGGGCGGTGTGGAATTCGGTGTCGGCGGCGTCGAACTTGGCCTCGGTGGTGAGAACCGAGGCCAGGGTGACGCGGGTGCGGACGGTGTCGGGGTGGGTGTCGCCGAGGATCTTGTGCTGGGGCTCCAGGGCTGCGGTCAGTTCGTGTTCGGCCTGGGAGTAGAGGCCGCATTGGTAGAGAAACCGTCCGCACCGGAAGGTGCTCAGGGCGGCGACGCGGATGTGGTCCGCGTGGTCGGGGGCTTCGGTGCCTGCTTCCTCCCACAGTCGTAGCGGGGCGGTGCAGTGTGGTGCGAGTGCCTGCCACTGCGCCCAGGTGGTGGAGTCCTCGTGGTCCAGGTCGCGGGTGGCGGAGTCCAGCAGTGCCCCTGTCACCTTGGCGTACTCGGCCAGGTTGTCCACGACGTCGCGGTGGTGACGGTTGCTCTCCCGGACCACCGGGTGCAGTACCAGATCGGCCGCCTGTAGCTCCGGGGACTGGTGTGGTCCTCGGGTCTGTTCGGTGAGACCCAGTTCGGCGAGGGCTTGGAGCAGGGTCAGCAGCTTCTCCGGTGTGATCCCGGTGAACAGGGGGGAGGTCGCCATGACGCGGGCGTCCAGCAGCCGGTAGGGGATCCGGCTGTGCGCGAAGCAGGACAGCAGGCGCAGCACTGTGCGTGCTTCCGTGTGTCCGCGTTGCCGGAGCGCTTCCAAGGACAGTTCCCAGGTTTCGGTGATCAACTCTCGTGGCTCTCTGCGTTCGGAAGGGTGCGGTGATGCGGCTTCGACCGTGTTGACGAAGTGTTCGTCGAGGGAGGCCAGGTAGTCGTCGAAGTTCCGGACGGGTTTCAGGCCGGGTAGCGGGGGTGCGGTCGCCATGCGCGCCGAGTGCAGGCCGGCCAGCCGCAGGGCCAGCGGAAGGCCGCCCAGGCGGTCGGCGACGGCACGCGCTGCGGCGAACTGTCCGGCGTCCCGACGGGTCAGGTCGAGTAGGACACGGGCGCCGTGGTCGGGGTCCAGTGCCGGTACCGGCAGCAGTGACGCGTGCGGTCCCCATGCCTGCCGTCGCCCGTCGCGGCTGGTGATCAGCACGGACCCGTTGCTGCCCTTGGTGCTGCGCAGCCAACTCGGCCCCGTGTGGCGGGTGGAGCGGGTGGAGACGACGAGTTCGGGATCGTCGGCGTTGTCGACCACGAGCAACCATGGGTGCGGTAGGTCGGCGAGGCTTCTCCACAGCAGGTCCGGAGCCGAGGTCTGGCCTGTCCAGGCGGCTTGGATGTGTTCCGGCGACACGCCGACGCGCGAGCACACTTCCCGCATGCCGGTGGCCACACCGCTCTCATCGTGAGCCGGTACCCACCACACGGTGACACCGCGTTCGCGCATCCGGGCGGCGAAGTGCAGTGCCAGTGTCGTCTTGCCGTATCCGCCGCCGCCGTGCACCACGATGAGCTGGCCGGTGCCGTCCGCGGTCATCCGGGCCAGGTGGTCCACCAGGCTGGTGCGGCCGCGGACGTCGTGGTCGAGTCGGTCCCACGGTGGTTCGACCGACACCATTCTCGTCAGGTCCGGTGGCGGTGTTGTGTTGTGGATCGTCACGATGTCCCGCCCGGCCTGTGTGACGCTGCTGCGTTCGGCGGCGTGCGCGGACTGTCGTGGGGTGCCCCGGGTCATGCCGTTCCCGCCAGCATATCGGCGATGGCGGCACTGACCGGCACGCCCGCGGCTTCCTCCAGCCAGCCGAACTGGCCTGCGGGGTTGGCTTCGAGGAATCGCCACAGACCACTTGGTGTGACGACGAAGTCGAATGCGGCGAACATGAGCCCGAACGCGGTAAGGAAACGGCCGACCGAGGCGACGACGTCCGAGGGCGGGTCGATCACCGAGTAGGAGAGGTTGCTGTAGTCACTGCGCCAGTCGATGCGGGCGGCGGCGCTGTGCGCGCGGATCGCCACCGCGAACAGGGTGGCGCCGACGGCGATCAGGCGTACCTCGAAAGACTTCTCGACCCACTCCTGGAACAGGTGCGCCGTGGTCTCCACCCCGGTGAGGTCGGCCAGGTCTGCAGACTCCAGCAAGCGCGTGTAGGCGATCCTCGTGACCGGCCCGTCGTCCATCCGATTGACTCCGAGGACCTTGTTCACCACCTGCGGAAAGTCAGTGGTGAACCGGTGGACCGCTTTCGGGTCGTTGGTGATCATCGTCGTGGGTACCGAGAAGCCGCACTGCGCGGCGACCGTCAACTGCCAGGGCTTGTATCCGGCGTCGGCCTGACGGGCGGGGTGGTTGCACCACGGCACGGGCAGGGACGCCAAGACGCCGCCGAGCCCCAACCTGGCCTCCATCCGCATGTGCCGCAGTTCGGCCGCGGACACCCCGGCGTCGAAGGTAAAGCCCGTGGGACTGCGGAACAGCACCGATCTGATGGCGTCGAGATCGACGCTGCGGTGAGGCGTGGTCAACGAACCCCGCCACCGACCTTCGTCGAGCACCGCGTCCAGTGACAGACCGGTGGGAAACCATCCGACGTCACATCGGAAGACCGGCACCGCGCGATCACGAAGTTCGAGCACGACGCGGTTGACCGTGGGGTCGGAGTCACCGCTGATGACCAACACCGTCACTGCGACTCGTCATCCGGCTGGTGGAAGTCCATCTCCTCGTCGCCTGTCGGACCGTCGGTTCCCCCGCTGGACGTGCCCGCCAGCACCACGTGTGTTCGTGGGCTGTCGTAAACCACCACCTGGAGTTCATGCGAATAGCGATAGGCTGGCTGGACCGCCACAGGGGTCTCATGGAGAAAACGGAGCCCGAAAGAGCGAAATGCGATCTGATCAGAAGAGGTCGGGCGAGGCTTGGGACGTGTCCGCCGGCGAGTCGGAAAGCGATCGTCGACGGACACCAGAACGCCGTCTACTCCTGCAAATCCTCTATTGTGGACGCTCACGGCAGCCCCCGACAGTTGATTGCCTGGATGGACCAGTAGACCAGACAGTTTGCCCCTTGGCCAACCCGATCAGCCAAATGGGTGCCATCGGATCGTACAGTCATGCCGGTACCTTCGACGAATCCCGCTATGACCTGGGCAGTCCGCACTTCTGCGGACCTTGCGCCGTGTCGATCTGCTAGTACCCCCTCGGGCGGGTGATGCGTCCGAGGCTGGCCAAGCGATGCACATGCCAACCTTGCGGGCTCTCGCGAATGTTACGTTCAACCGCCTTCGCCGTGTCGACTCGGGTGTCAACCGAGTCCCGTGCATGTGCGAGCGATTAAGCCGAATCGGGACATCCGGGGGTGGACCCTGACCCCGGATGTTGGACACGGGGTTATGCGGCTGGGGTCAGCGTAACCGGTGTTGGTAGCAGGCTGTTCTCGTAGTCGATCGGGGATATCTGGCCGAGGTGGGAGTGGCGCCGTCGGGTGTTGTAGCGGTGCGCCCAGCCGAACACCGCCAGCCGTGCTTCCCTTGCGCTGCCCCAACTCCGGGCGCCTTGCAGTGTTTCGCGTTTGAAGGAGGCGTTGAGGCTTTCGGCGGCGGCGTTGTCCGCGGAGCTGCCGACCGCGCCCATGGACCTGGTGACCCCGGCGGTGCGACAGGCGTCGGCGTAGGCCCTGGCGCCGTATTGGGCTCCGTGGTCGCTGTGGAAGATCGCCCCGGCCAGGCTGCCGCGTGTCCGCTGCGCCGCGTGCAGGGCGTCGAGGACGAGTTCGGTGCGCATGTGGTCGGCCACGGCCCAGCCGACCAGGCGGCGCGAGCACAGGTCCATCACGGTCGCGAGGTAGAGGAAGGTGCCGTCGGCGATGGGCAGGTAGGTGATGTCACCGACGTAGCGGGTGTTGGGCTCCTGGGCGGTGAAGTCGCGTCCGAGCAGGTCCGGGGCCTTGACCGCGGTCGGGTCGGCGAGAGTGGTGCGGTGCCGGCGGCGCAGCCGCAGCCCGGCCAGCCCGATGCCGCGCATCACGCGGGCGACGCGCTTGTGGTTGACCTCGTGTCCGGTGTCGTGCAGTTCGGCGGTGATCCGCGGGACGCCGTAGGTGCCCGCCGACTCGCGGTGGATCACCCGGATGCGCGCGGCCAGGTCCGCGTCGGCCGCGGCGCGGGCCGCCCGGTCCGGGGCGGTGGCCTTCCAGTGGTAGTAGCTGGACCGGGCGAGGCCGATGACCTGGCACAACCGCTTCACGCCGTACTGGCGTCGGTTTTCGGAGACGAACCCGAAGCGGTTCACCAGCGCGTCTCCCCTGCGAAATACCGGGCCGCCTTGCGCAGGATGTCGCGTTCCTCCTCCAGTTCGCGGATCCGCCTGCGCAGTGCGGCGTTCTCGTCCTCCGGCGAGGCCGGAGCCGAGGCGCTCGCGGTGGAGGCGGGCGCCTCGGTGCGTTGTGCGTCGTCGAGCCGGATCCAGTTGCGCAGCGTCTCGTGGTTCACGCCCAGGTCCTGGGCCACCGATTTGATCGTCACACCGGGTCGGGACCGGTAGAGCGCGACCGCCTCGGCCCGGAACTCCGGCGGGTAGTGCTTCATCACCATCTGAACGGGACTCCTGTCCACCCGGATCATCAGGATCCAAGTGTGTCTGGTGTCCAACGTCCAGGGTCAGGGCCCGGTCCTGGCTTGCCGACCCGGTTGTGACCCGACTTGCGCGAGCCCTATGTGCATACTTATCCGCATCCGGACGGGTCCGCCATAGCCGATCCCGTATCTGTTCGTCTGGCCCGTCGACTCCCCGGCCGGTCGTGCCTTCACCTGCCGCTCAGGGATTCGCCCGTCCGAACGGTACGCATCCGCGACAGACCGGCAGCCACAGGGCTCGGCCGTGGCTGCTATCGACCCTGGATCACCCCGCTCGCGCGGGGAGCACCGACGAACCCGGCGGCACCACCAGGCCCGGACGGGACCACCCCCGCTTGCGCGGGGAGCACCGCCGGGTAGCCCCAAAACAGCATGTCGCCCGGGGACCACCCCCGCTCGCGCGGGGAGCACGAAGCCGAGCGGTCATCGTCGGCTTCGCCTGCCGGACCACCCCCGCTCGCGCGGGGAGCACTGCTGCCACGGCTGGCCCGGGTCGCGCAGGGCCGGACCACCCCCGCTCGCGCGGGGAGCACCACGGTCGGCTGAGGGGTGGTGGCCATGGCGGCGGACCACCCCCGCTCGCGCGGGGAGCACCGCGGCGAGGACATCCAGTTGGTGTGGGCGCAGGGACCACCCCCGCTCGCGCGGGGAGCACGACCAGTGCGCGATGGTGAACAGCCTGTTCTTGGGACCACCCCCGCTCGCGCGGGGAGCACCCACCCCGCTCGCGCGGGGAGCACCCACCCCGCTCGCGCGGGAAGCACATCCCGGCCCGCGCGCCAGCATGCTGCTGCTCGGACCACTCCCGCTCGCGCGGGGAGCACACCGTCCTGCTCTTCCCCAACGACTGGACGGCCGGACCACCCCCGCTCGCGCGGGGAGCACACTTCTTGACCAGGGACTTTACAGGGCGAGTGCGTGTTTTCATTCGGTTCGTTTCGGTCTCGTATATCGGTGGCCGTCTGTGTCTGTGTCGGTCGCCGGTCGGTAAGCGTTGGGCGGGTGGAAGGTGACGGCCTGGGTATGGCCGAGGGCGTGGCGGGTCTGTTCGGTGCGACGTCCGACGGGGACTGTGGTGTGGGGCTGCTGTTTGTGTCGGTTCCGGGTGCCCAGGGCAAGGCATGGGTCCAAGTATCCCGTGCCATGTTCCGCAGCTTCCGCGCGTCGGGCGGACGCAGGGATTGGGGGCGGGCTGAACCGGGCCCCCTTCCATGATGGCCGGTGACACCGTGACTGCGATCTGGGAGCGGAAAGTTGTGTTGTGGTGGGGTCAGGAGGTGAGGGTGTTGGGCAGGTGTCGTCCGAGGTAGCCGATGCAGACTCTGTCGTCGGTGTCGAGTGGTTCGTGGAAGTACAGCCGCGGCCAGGGGGCGGGCAGCCCGATGCGGATGTGGCTGGTGTAGAGCAGTGGCCCGGTTGCGTTGTCCGGTCCGGGGCGTTCTCGGGGGCGTCGAAGCCGCGGGTCTGACAACACGGTTCTGGACTCGGTGAGCATCAGTTGCGTGCGGGAGGTCCTCCGGCCCTCGACGTCGGCGCTGTCGAGGTAGGGCCCGGAAGTGCCGCAGATCTCCCGGCTGCATGCCGGGGAGGGCGGCACTTCTCGCGCGGGCGTAGTCCGATAGCGCGCACAGCGAGTTCCACGAGGTGGTCAGCCAGTCCCAGCGGGCCGGCAGCCGTCCGGCGTGGTCGAGCAGGTCCGGCGCCAGCCACAGGCCGGGCAGTTCGGTGCGCGTGGCCTCCAGCAGGTCCTGCCAGCTGTCGAAGCGGTCCTGGGCGGTGGGTTCCGCGCGTCGGGACCGGTCGTCGGCCTCGTCGGCGTTGACGTCGGGCGGTGTGCCGTAGTGGAGCGTGGGGGCTCGGCGCAGCAGGGCCTCGCATGCCTGGTCGAGTTCTTCGGCCAGGGCGGTGATGGTGTCGTGTGCGGCGGCCAGGTCGTCGTCGCGGTGAGTGAGGCTGCGTCGCAGCGCTTCCAGGTGGACGGGGTTGCCGTTCTCGGCGGCGTCGCGTCAGTACCGCGGCAGTGTCCTGACCAGGCGGCGTCGGGAGGACTCGACGCGCTCCAGGCGTGCGCGCAGCCGTTCGGACCGACGCCCCACAGGCGGGATCCACCCCCTTTCACGCGGGGAGCACGACGAGAGAGTGCCGGTCTGACGGCCAAACTGAGGACCACCTCCGCTCACGCGGGAGCACGAGGCGGCGCCCCGGACCGGCATCGCCGCGAGAGGACCACCTCGCTCGCACGGGGAGCACACCTGGGCGACGTGGACCAGGTCCCGGTCGGACGGACCACCCCGGCGCGCGGGGAGCACCATGACCGCCTCGACGACCGCCTGTGTCCTCATGAGCGGTCCGCCGTGCCAACACGATCGGGTGACGCGGGTGGGCGTGACCGCAACAGCGAGGCGAGCCAGGACGATGGGGAGCAGGAGGAACACATGTAGGCGGGTTGTCCACTGGCAACGGAGTTGTCCACAGATGCGCGGTGGCCTGCCGGGGCGATGACGAACGCCCGATACAGTCGGCGACGGATCACCGATCACACCCTTCCCGACCACGTCGACGGGTCGGGAAGAGGTTCCGGCCTGCCCATGTGAGTGGGCAAGTCCAGGGAGGTTGTGTGGTCCGAAGAAGAACGGTCGAGGATGGACGCCGTAGGCGTTCGACGCGGCGACCCAAGCGGAAGTGGAGTTCCACACGGGTCGCCGTCGTCCTTGGCCTCCTGGCACAGGTCGTCGCTTTGATCGCCTCGATCATCGACCTGTTGCCCAGGTGATTGCCAGGTCGGGGGCGTGCCCGTGGGTGCGTCCCCGACCCCTGTTCGCGGAATACCTCCTACGTACAGACCTGTAGACAAGGAGGCGCCTCCGCGCCTAGGTAAACCGTAGCACCGTGCCCCGGTTCATCACGTCCTGTATCAATCCGACGGATGCGCGGCTCCGGTGTTCTGCCGCCCGAGGCTCGCAAACCGGGCGGCGTGCCGAGTTCGAGCCCGTCCAGCGCCCGTCCGGTCGACGGCGCAGTGCCCGCAGTTGTGTCCCGTCACACCGCTGATCGTCCTGCGGTGTCACCGGTCGGGTAGCCGCCCAGCGGGCAGGACCAGTGCTCCGGGTCGACGGGGCACCGCCAACCGGTCATCCCGTCGACCACCGCGACGCGGGCCGGGTGCCGGTGGCCGGGGCAGACAGGGGTGGTGACGGCGAACTGCCGCACGACCTCCTGCTGGAGACCGTCGGCCACCGCGGCGGTCACGTCGGTCGGGGCGAACACGCCGAACCCGGCGTGGTCCACCCGGATCATGACGCCGCCGTGGTCGCCGGCGGCCTCCTCGACGGTGACGGTCACCGGCGGATGCTCCGGAACGGGCGGCTGCGCCCCGGCGACCAGGTCGCTCAACGTCGGGACGACCGCCGCGATGGCGAGTGCTGCCAGCTCGGGTTCGCGGGTCGCGGCGGGTGCGCGGACGACGAACGGGGAGGGGGACGGCGGAGCGTCGGGGACGGGATCGTCATGGTCGGGGTGGTCGGTCACGCCGGCAGCGTAGTGCGCCGCACCGGCGCCGAGCCTGCCTGCGCCGTGTTCTCGACGCCGTGCCGAATGCCGCTGCCCAGGTTGATCAGCACGGTGCTGCCGTCGCGGGCCAACGCGACAGTGAAGCGGTCCCAGTACTCGATCCAACCCTTCTGGTTGGGCCGCACGAAGTCCAACCGGCCGAACAGGTAGTACTCGCCGCACGAGGAGTTCACGGCCGAGGAGCCGTGGAAGATGTAGTCTGGATATTCCACGTGGTCGTTCGCGGCGATGCGTTTGCCGTCGCAGTCCAGAGTAGTGAACTCGGTGACCGGGCCGATGATGCCCACCGCCCATGACTCGCTGATCTTGAAGCCCCAGGCGTAATACCACGGCACGTTGAGAAACGTCACCTGGCCGGTGAAGCGGCCCGCCTCGGCCAGTTCGATCGAGGCCGGGTTGAGCGGGGTGTAGGGCGGATGCGGGCCGGCTCCGGCGGTCACGGGCGTGCACAGCAACGCCACCACGGTCAGCAGGACGGGCAGAACGCGTCTGGTCATGTCGTCCAGCCAGCCAGCACGTCGGGGTGGCCGCAAGGCCCGCGACCACGTGCACCCGTATGAGGTGCAGGTTCCGGCCGACGGGCGGTCGGCCCGTCACGGTGTGTGCGGCCGGGCTTGGTGTGTCACCCGTGCGTTCCGCACCGCGGCGGCGACCCGGACGGTCGAGTAGGGGGGTTGGTGAGGAAGACCCAGGCTTCGTCGCCTTCGTGTGAGCCGAAGTCGAAGTACTCGGTCTGCCCCTGGGGGCAGGGGCGGTTGCTGTAGTCGGTGACGGAGGAGCCGGTGTACTTGACGTAGACCTGCGCGCACTTGCGGTCGGCGAGGATATCCAGGGTCCTGCAGGGACGCCGACGACGTGGATGTCGGAGCGGGTGCACTCGGTGTACTCGGTCCACGCGCCGTCGACCACGATCTTCCTGGCGGCCTGGCACGATTCGGCGTGGGCAGCGGACGGCAGCAGCGCGGCCGCCAGCGGGAACGCCCGAATCTTCACGGGAACACGCACGGTCGATCACTCCTTCACCGGTCCGGATCGCGCCGTCGAGGAGATCGGCGGCCCGGACCACCTCCGCTCGCGCGGGGAGCACATGGTCGCGCTCGCGGCCGCGACCACCACGTCGGGACCACCCCCGCTCGCGCGGGGAGCACCCGGTCGGTGCAGGATCACCCGATCGGGTGAACGGACCACCCCCGCTCGCGCGGGGAGCACGACCGCCGGACCGACCGGCAACTCGAAGGGCTTGGACCACCCCCGCTCGCGCGGGGAGCACCGCTACTGCGTGTGCGACGGCTTCGAGATCCACGGACCACCCCGCTCGCGCGGGGAGCACCTGCTGCACGAGTTGGCCGATGCGAGCGACCTCGGACCACCCCCGCTCGCGCGGGGAGCACCGCCCAGACCCGGCGGATTGGGGCCAGTTCGTCGGACCACCCCGCTCGCGCGGGGAGCACGACGACGCGACCGTTTCCGTGATGGTCGAACAGGGACCACCCCCGCTCGCGCGGGGAGCACTCATCACCGAGGGCCGCCGAGTCCGGCGCGTGGTGATCGACTACCTCGCGCGGGACACGGGCGAGGACCACCCCCGCTCGCGCGGGGAGCACAACTCCTCGTCGATGATCTGCACGAACTTCTCCGGACCACCCCCGCTCGCGCGGGGAGCACCTCGCGCTCGGGCTCGCCAACGACAACCTCAGGGGACCACCCCCGCTCGCGCGGGGAGCACCTGACCCGGAGGTCGCGCACGTGCTCTGGTTCTGGGGACCACCCCCGCTCGCGCGGGGAGCACGCACTTCGAGCCGAATGCACCACCTGACCCACAGGGACCACCCCCGCTCGCGCGGGGAGCACCGCTTGCCCACCATGCACCGAGGCGATGACCGCGGACCACCCCCGCTCGCGCGGGGAGCACGCGCTCCCCTGTCACCTACAGCCGGCCGCCGGCGGACCACCCCCGCTCGCGCGGGGAGCACGTCTTCGGGGAGTGGTCCGGAAGGCCGAGTTCCGGACCACCCCCGCTCGCGCGGGGAGCACGGATGGGCAGCCGGGACAACGTCGTGCGCGTCGGGACCACCCCCGCTCGCGCGGGGAGCACCTGCCCACCTCCGTACCGGGCCCGGTTGCCCGCGGACCACCCCCGCTCGCGCGGGGAGCACGGGTCCTCACGGGCGTACCGGGTGACCATTCCGGGACCACCCCCGCTCGCGCGGGGAGCACGGGTCCTCACGGGCGTACCGGGTGACCATTCCGGGACCACCCCCGCTCGCGCGGGGAGCACCGCTCGTACTCGACCACCGGCGACGGGGTCACGGGACCACCCCCGCTCGCGCGGGGAGCACCGCACCGGCAGATGCACGACGCCGGGTACCGGAGGACCACCCCCGCTCGCGCGGGGAGCACACCAGCCTGCTGTGGCTGGACACCCTGGTCCGGGGACCACCCCCGCTCGCGCGGGGAGCACTCCCGGCGGCGCCGGCGACGGGGCAGCGGCCGGGGACCACCCCCGCTCGCGCGGGGAGCACCACGCGTAGTTGCCCGTGCTGGGCTCCTTGATCGGACCACCCCCGCTCGCGCGGGGAGCACGCCTCGGAGGCGAACGGGCGGACGTCGGAGTGCGGACCACCCCCGCTCGCGCGGGGAGCACCGCGAACCGGGCACCGTCGAGCCGGGCAAGCGCGGACCACCCCCGCTCGCGCGGGGAGCACGTGAACAGCACGCGCGGCGTGGTGCGATCGGCCGGACCACCCCCGCTCGCGCGGGGAGCACTCGACCAGCACGGGCACGAGGTGGAGCGGGAGCGGACCACCCCCGCTCGCGCGGGGAGCACCAGTCTCACGACCCCGTCCGGGTGCAGCTTGTAGGACCACCCCCGCTCGCGCGGGGAGCACGGCTGGCTGTCCGGACGCAGCGCGGCCACCTCGGGACCACCCCCGCTCGCGCGGGGAGCACTGTGACCGGACCTTCGCGAAGGTGCCCTCGGACGGACCACCCCCGCTCGCGCGGGGAGCACGCTGCGCAGCACCACCCTAGTGCTGCGCAGCACGGACCACCCCCGCTCGCGCGGGGAGCACGTAGGCGTGGACGGTGCGCGGCGAGGTGCGGGCGGACCACCCCCGCTCGCGCGGGGAGCACGATGACCACCTCGACCACCGGCGCGGCGGGCGGGGACCACCCCCGCTCGCGCGGGGAGCACGCTGGGGGAATGAGGGCGCGGCCAGAGCGGCAGGGACCACCCCCGCTCGCGCGGGGAGCACGTCCGCGCGGCCGGTGCTGGTCCGGCTGACGAGGGACCACCCCCGCTCGCGCGGGGAGCACTGGTCAGGACGTCCACGGTCGTTTCAGCGTCCGGGACCACCCCCGCTCGCGCGGGGAGCACACTTCGGCGATCAGGTTCGGGGCCATGCGCACGGGACCACCCCCGCTCGCGCGGGGAGCACCCCGACTTCGCCCTGGGCGAGGTCGAATGCGAGGGACCACCCCCGCTCGCGCGGGGAGCACACTTCTTGACCAGGGAGTTTACATGCCGAGGTGTGCGTTTTCATTCGGTTTGTTCCGGTCTCGTATATCGGTGGCAGGTCCTGCCCGCTCTGATCGACGGGCTACCTCCGCTCGAGTGGGAAGACCTCGGCGAGTTCGATCTGGGTATGGCCGTCCTGGGATCATCCTGGCCTGCGCGGAGGAGACGCGGCCCGCCACTGCTTGGGCACGGGATCAGGGGTGATGCCCACTCGCGCGGAGAGGACGTTTCTTGGCCGGCGGGTTCGGTGGGTGAGGGCCGGTTTGGGCATCGGCGTGGTTCTGCTGCGTGGGCCGCTTGTTCTTGCGTGTCAAGGCGTGGTTACGGTTGTGGGTGGATTCGGGCGGCTGTTATCGGCCCCGCCAGGCGAGTGGTGAGAGGGTGATCGCGGCTTTGGCGACGCGGCGTGCGGTCTGGGTCTTGAGGCTCTTGCGGGCGGAGTCGATCCATCCGTCGACGCGTTGCACGTCGGTGTCGCGGTATTCGACGGCCTGGAGCAGCATCTCCAGCTTGTCGGCATCGCTGGCGCAGTGGGCCTCGGCGGACAGTTTCGTCTCGTATTCGTTCACCGCGTCCCGGACTGCGTCGCGTGAACGCTCCGGCAGTTTCGCGGTCTGGTCCCTGGTGATCGCCTGCGGGTCCGGCTTGGTCAAGTAGTCGATGGCGGTGTGGGGTAGGTCGCCGGTGTGGGTTTCCTGGGTGTCGTGCCACAGGGCCAGGAGGCTGCCCGAGCGGGGGTCGGCGCCTTCCTCGGCTGCGATCAGGGCGGCCAGCTGCGCGACGCGCATGGTGTGTTCGGCAACGGACTCGGGGTCGCGGACGCCAGCGTGCCACCAGCCGGCACGCCGGATGCGTTTGAGCACGCCGAGTTCGTAGCCGAAGGCGGCGAGGGCGGAGGCGTCGTCGGACACGTATTCTCCCTGGTGACCGGAATACGGAGAGCATAGTGAAGGCCGACTACCTGATCATGACCGGTTCCGGGATAGCGAGTCGCTGGAAGCTGGCCTGTCCAGGGACTGTGCGAGCGGGCGCGAAAGTGCGGTCGTGCGTTGAGCAGGCCGGTCGTGAGGCGATGAGCGTGTGCAGGGCATACGGGGTGTACCGGTTGTGCGGATTCAACAGGAGTTGCGGTGGCCGGGTCGAGGCGCCCGTCAGGTGGGTGGGCAGTGTACCTCCGTGCCAGGTCCGGATGTCCTTGTCGCGAATGAAAGAGTCGTCAGATGCGCACGTCGCCGAGTTCACCGATCAGTAGGCCCAGTAATTGAGGGTGGCGACTTCGGCTTGTCTGCCCGATGTCTGGCCACGAAGTCGTGGCTGTGCTCACCTTCGTCGGTGGAGGCCGAGGCGGCGAAGGCGGAACGTACTTTGAGTAATCCGGTGATGTCGTTGTCCGGGCGTACCCGGCGGGACCACTCGTGCGCAAGGAGCACCAGGCTCTCCTCGCCGTCGCGGGGGTGCGGCGGGCAACGCCCCCGTTCGTGCTGGGGCACGAGCACGATTGTTCAGGTGATCTTGAGGTTCGTACGACCCCTGGTCATGTCCATGATCACCGCTCCGCGCCCCCTTGGCCACCGTCCTAGCGGCTATCCTCGGAGGCGTGGGCGACGCACCCAACGAGATCGGCCGCAGGCTGCGGCAGATCCGCCATGCTCAGCGAAAGTCGCTGGCCGTCATCGCTGGTCGAGCGGGCATCAGTGTGTCCTACCTTTCCCGCTTGGAATCGGGTGCGCGTGCTTTGGATCGGCGTTCACTTGTCGTGGCACTTGCGAATGCACTCGAAGTCGCGCCGAGCGAGATAACCACTCTTGCTCCGGTCGATCATCTCGAACAAGACCAGTCGCTAGGACCGGTCCGTTTGGCTCTGCTTTCCGTGGCTATGGGCGAGCCAAGCGGCAATGTAATTCCGGTGGACGTCCTTTCTAAACGTGTTGCGGCTCTGCTTGAAGCACAACGTCAATGTAGTTATGTCGACGTCGGTCTCGGACTTCCTGGATTGATTCGAGACCTGCACGCGACGTTGAAGATCGGCCGCGACGTTGAACAAATTCATCGTCTATTGGCCTTGGTGCATGTCCAGGGAACCCAAGCATGGCTGGGTGACATCGGCGCAAACATGGATCTCGGATGGCAAGCCGCAACACTGGCGAAGCAGGCAGCGGAACAGGTGGACGACCCGTTGACGCACGCCGTCAGCGCGTTCGGTACGGCGTTTGGCCTGATAGGCGCTGGTGCGTTCGATCTGGCTTCGAAGGCGCTGGCGGTGCCGAACCTCGGTACAACTTCTCGGGAAGCCGCACAAGCTACGGGGATGCTCACCCTGGCGTCGTCATTGGTGGCCGCTGCCCAGGGTGACCAGACGGAGCGCTTGGCCGCGCTCGAACACGCGACGGATCTTGCGCAGTACACCGGGGAGGGCAACGCGCTGTGGTTCGGGTTCGGTCCCAGCAACGTCGGCGTGTGGCGGATGTCCATCGCGCTCGAAGCGGGCGACTACGTCGAAGCCGCCCGTATCGCCATGACCGTCAATCCGGAAGCTCTTCCCTCTCCCACAAGGAAGTCCGCGTACTGGCGTGAGTACGGTCGGGCGCTGGCGCGGCTTCCGCGGCGGCAGGACGATGCCGTGGTGGCGCTGCGGCGCGCTGAGTTGATCTCACCGGCTCGCATCCACCGGCACCCGTTCATGAGGTCGGTACTGGCCGAACTGCTGGTGAAGGCGAAGCGTGACGCGGTGGGTCGTGAGCTTCGCGGCATGGCATACCGCGCTGGTCTGCCTGTTTAGCCCATTCGAGCTACTTTGCCTGGGTGTCAAAAGATCGACTTCCTGCATTCCTACGGTCCTGATCGATCGTTCTGGACTGTGGAGGTGGTGTGCGGTGTCGTTTCGATGGCTCCCCTACGACGGGCGACGGCACGCTGTTCCGGTTGATCTCCAGCCCGGTGGCGGCGGTGAAACCCTTTGTGGGACAGAGTTTTCTCCGGTGCTGGAGTTCGCTCCGGCGTCGCTGTGGCCCGCGTCGTGGCACGAGTGCCAGGGGTGTGACAACGCGTGACGCACGGTGGAGGAGATCCCTCTGCGGTCCACACGGGTCGGGTCGCGTGTCCTGTGAGCAGCACCAAGGCCGTACTCCGCAATGGCCGCAGTGATCCGTGCCGGAATGCCGTCGGCAAATCTGCCCAACGATTTCACCGAAGCCGCCTACTTCTTGCAGGAAGCCTTCCCGCACCATGATCCAGGCGGCGACACCGTCGATGCCCTACCGCCGGAGCAGCGGCACAGACACCCACCTGGCGAAGCTGCTGACAACGCTCCACGCCCGGCGAAGCCGCGCAGGCGGCACCGCCCGGCTTCCGGCCCGCTTCTCCATCACGGGCGAGCGGCGCCCTTTGTCATCCGAACATCAACTAGCACCGTCGAGGTCGATTGTGAACAGCAACGGCAAGCAGCAGTTTCGTGTGAGCAGTGCCCACAGCCGTGAGTTGGGTGAGGAGCTCCGCCGGGCGCGCCAGGGTGCGGAGATGTCGAGCGGTGAGGTCGTCGCGGCTTTGGGGTGGTCGTTGGGCAAGTTGTCGAAGTTGGAGACCGGTTCCCGTGGTACCGGGATCGCGGACATCGCCGCCCTGTTGGGTCGTTACGCCACCGGCAAGGCGGCCCATGATCGCGTTCTGGCTCTGGCCACCGAAACCGACACCGGTTCTTTCCTGCGTGTCCACGACACCTGCATGGACACCCTGACCACGGTCGGGATGCACGAGCACGACGCGCGCACCGTCACCACCTACGAGCCGTTGACCATCCCGGCCCTGGCCCAGAGCGAGAACTACACCGCCGCCCTGACCGGTGACCGGGACATCGCCCGGGTCCGGGCCGCCCGCAACGAGAAACTGCGTGACCACCGGTCCGGCCGACGCCACACGGTGATCTATCTGTACCAGACGGCTCTGCACCTGGTGGTGGGGGACAGGGCGGTCATGCACGAGCAGATGCTGCACCTGATCACACTGGCCGACCGCCTGGATGTCACCGTGCGGGTGATCCCGGTCGGTCGGGGTGGGCGGGCCGCGTTGTGTCGGCCGGGCACCCTGCTGGACTTCGACGCCCCCACCCGTCCGGTGGTGTTCGTGGAGACCGACGCCGCCACCGTCGTCCACGACGACCCTGGCGTCGTTGCCGCCTACCGGAAGAAGATGCGGGCCCTGGAGGGCTGCGCGTTGGACGCGGGGAAGTCCCGTGACCTGATCGCCGACCAGGCCGTGGCCTACCGGGACCGGATCTCCGTGCCGCTCCGGATCGTCCGTGCCGAACCCGGCACCCCGCCACAGGCCGCTGCGGGCGTCTGACCAGAGGATTCCGGACACACGATGCCCTACACGATCCACTTGCACGTCGACTTCTTCGTCGCCTCGATGAGGAGTCGCGGGTTTTCCTCGGATGCTTCCGTGGCCCGGGCGATGGAGGTCAACCGCAGCACCGTCACCCGCGTTCTGGCCGGCGAGCTGCGGCCGGGCCGGGCGTTCATCGGGGGTGCTCTGACCGCCCTGGCGCCGCTGACGTTCGACGACCTGTTCACCGTCGTGAAGGTGCCACGCGACGCATCCGACCCGGGTCGACGCCGCACGGCCACCCGCCACCCCAAGCCTGACCGTGAGCGTCCGAGGAGCGCGTCGTGATCATCCGGCCCGAGATGGTGGCGAAGTGGGCTCCGCCCGCTCCCGCGGAGTTGCCCGAGGTGCGGTTGCGGTTGCGCGAGTACGTCCTGAGCCGGAACTACGTGGAGTTCGCGATACGCATCGACTTCGGCGGGGGAGCGTTCTTCCCGACGATGCAGGGCCCGCCGGAGAACACCGCGGGGGTGGGCATCACCGGCGGGATGCTGATGGCCCGCCGGGAACACCGGCGACTGGGTGAGGCCCAGTTGTACTGGGTCGACGGGGACATGACCTCGCTGGCGTTGGCGGTGGCCGACATCCCGTCGGGTGAGCCGGTCCGTGCCCGCAGGATGCCGGCGGAGGCGGGGTTGATGCTGTTCGCCCAGCCCATCGGCGGCTACGACCTCGACCTGGCCGCCTCGCTGGCCAACCTCGGCCACCCCGGCGTCCTGGCCCCCGGTGCGATGGTGATGCCGACGCCGATCGTGGCGGTGTCCTGGTCGACCTGGACCCCCGCCCACCTCGACCTCGACGGCGCCCCCGGCGTACTGACCTGGAACGTCAGGACACCCGACGGCCCGGTCGCGCTGGATTACGGCATGGAGGGGGTGTGGTTGACCTTCTGGACCACCGGCAGCAGCGGCTGGGACGCCCTGCCCCCCGACCTGGAACTGCCCGACCTCGCCGGCGGGACCACCTCCGCCGGCCGGTTGGCCGAGTTCGAGGCCCGGAGCAGGAACACCCCGCTGCGCACCTGCGACGAGATCGTGTTGCCTTTCGACAAGCCCCTGCCGGACCCGACCCCCGACACCGGCGGGCAGTGGGCGCACGTGGTCCACACCGCCTGGCAGTTGATGGCCCAGACCGGCAACGCCCAACTCACCGAGACCGAGACCCTCACCCGCCCCCGCCCGGCCCGCAAACGCGACGAACGCGACGGGGTCACCGCATCGGGGGGTGTGCGGCTGGTCCGGGTCCATACCCGGCACCGCCCCGCACCCGACGCCGTCGCCGACGACGAGCAAGCCTCCCACGGCCGGCGCGCACCGCAGTGGACCCGCCGCTGGCCGGTACGCCCCTACCGGCGCAACACCTGCCTCAACTCCCGCCTGCACGCCACCGGCGACTGCGAACACGAGGAACGCATCGTCCCCGCCCACGTCAAAGGCCCCCAGGACAAACCCCTCGTCGTCACCGACCGGGTGAACCTGTGGGACACCCCACCACCGGAACCGTGACCGCCTTCCCGGGACCCACCGGCCCGGCCGGTGCGGTCGATACAGGACCGGCGGACTCCGCCGCGGTCGACCCGGGTGATCGCAGCCCCGATGCCGGAACAGCCGGATCGCGGTAACACGGCCACGAGTGAAAGAGATCGTTGTGAGCACGACTGACGCCACGCTGCCGTCCTCGACGGTGCGCACCAGGGTCATGGGACGGGAACTGGTCCTGGCGCGGGAGCGGCTCGGGCTGGACAGGGCCGCGGCCGCGGCCGTGTTGCACAGCCCGGTCGACTGGCTCGACGCGGTGGAGGACGGCCGACTCGACGTCGACCGGAACACCCTGGCCCGCCTGCTGGGTGCCTACCGGGCCGACACCCGGACCCACACAAGGATGATGGACCTCTACGGCCAGCCCGAAACGGGATGGCTGATCCAACCCCACGACATCGGCGAAGCAGACGGCGTCGACGCCGCACTGCTGCACGAGGCGACCGCCGACGACCTCTTCGTCTACGACATCCTCTCCCTGCCCGTGTTCTTGCGGACCGAACGCTATGCCCGCGAACTGCTCGCCCGCGACGGCAACACCACCCCGGCCGAGGTGGAACAGCGCCTCGCCGCCGGCCTGCGAAGGTACCGGTCGTTCCGGCCCTCGTCCTCGTCCTCGACACGGCGAACCTTCATCGTCCATGAGCCCACCCTGCGCCACCTACACGGTGACCGGCAGACGATCAAGGAACAGCTGCACCACCTGGCACACCTGCCCGCCCGCGCCGCGGCCGTGCGGGTCATACCGGTCTCGGCGCCGGCCAGCTACTGGGAACAGGTGGCCTTCACCCTGACGAAGACCAGGACCCACCGGCCCGTGGTCCACGTCAGAACCGTGTCGTGCACCCTGTTCCTCGACCGCCCCGACCTCGTCGAGCACTACCGCGACATGGCCACCCGACTCCTGGAACACGCCCTGTCCCGCACCGAGTCCCACACCCTCCTGCTGGACCTGGCGAACCCGGCATGAACCACCGCACCCGCCTCGGGCCCTCGGAGAGACGGCACGCCCACACCCGCCGGATCCCGGACCGGGGACCTGCCACCGACCGCCGACCGGGCCACCGTCCCGGATCGGCGCCCATCACGGCTGCGTTACGCACCGGGGCCGGTCCCACCGCGAGCCGCCCACGAACGTCGAGTACCGGAGCATCCCCTTGACCCGTCGCCCATCCCCGCCTTCGCCACCGACTCCGCTCTCGTCCCCGACGTCGTCCCCGCCGACGTCGTCCCCTGCGCCCCGCCCCACCGGGATGGAGAGTCTGCTGGCCTATCCACAGGCCCTGGCCCGTCACCTGGTCGGCCTGCGTGAGCGGCGGGGCTACACCCGGGAGCACACGGCGAGGCTGTTGGGCATCCCGGCCACGACGCTGGCGCAGTGGGAGAACGGCACCCGGCGCCCGTCGCTGCCCCGGCTGCTGCGGCTCACCACGCTCTACCAGACCCCACTGCTCCGATTCCTCGACGACGTCGCACGCGAGGTCCGCCCTCCCGAACACCCCTCACCGCCCTACACCGTCCACGCCTTCCTGCTGTGGTCCGGCGTGGCACCCGAACAACTCCACGGCATCCAACCCGACCCGGTCACCGCCCCCCGACACACCGACGGGGACACCGACGACGAACCCCTGCGCGACGTCGTGCTCTACCGGCGCGCCGACGACCCCGTCCGGATCAACGCGGGCCGACAGCTCACCCGGGAGTACACGGCCGGCGCCAGCATCCGCACCCTGGCCACCCGCCACCGGATCTCCTTCGGCACCATGCGCACCCTGCTTCACGAAGCCGGCGCACCACTACACCGCCACACCCCGCCCCGGCACACCACCAACCCCGAACACGAAACCAAACCACCCCCCACCCCATCCCACCCGAGCCCTCCACCCCGACAACCCCCGCGAGCACACCGCCCCGCGAGCACACCCCCTCCGGAGACCGCCCACCACAACCCCCAGCCGCCCGCCCACCGGGCCCCACCACGACCACACCGCCCTGACCACGGCGGAAACGAAACCTCCACGCCCCGCCCACCGGCGACGACATCCACCGGGCAAGGAGCCCGGCATGACCGGCACGGACAACCCTGACGACACCGCACCCGCCCACATCCGATCCCACACCTGGCACCGGCTGCCGGCCCCCACCTCCGGACTGATCGACCAGCCCGCAGCCCTGCGTCGGGCCCCGACCGCTCTCCACGGTTACACGATCACCGTCGAACTGCGGGCGCTGCTCGGGCGGGACACCCCCGGCAGGACCGGCCGGTCCTCGATAGGCCGGCGCTGTACCTGCGGCACCTGACCGCGCTGAGACAGGGCCGCCACGACATCGCCGAGGCCACCGCCCAGGACGCCGGACGACGCGGCTGGTTCGACCCTGCCGACTGGCGGGACCTCCGCGCCCCAGCCGCGCTGATCTTGGGAATCGCCAGAGCCTCCTACCTCACGGCAATCCGCGGCACCTTCCCACCACCGACCTCGTGACAGGACATCGCGGAGACCGCTCGCTCGGCTCGACGGCCCTGGGCACGTGAGCCGGTGGAAGCGACGGCGGACACCGGCTTTGGTAGCAGAGGCCGAACAGGTGCCTGTCCGGGTCGTCGACCGGCGGCAGCGACAGGAAGGACCAAGGACATGACCATGGCCGACGGCGTCGGCGTCGGCGTCAGGCGATCGGCCCCGGCGCACGAGTGGATACCGTCACTCGACACCGGGAAAGCCTGGCCGTCGCCGAGACTTTCCGCAGCAGGCGCCGCTGGCGACGCCGGTGTTCGTCGAGCGCGAAGAACTCGCCCGACTGATTCGTCTGCACGACACCGGCCCGCTCACCCTGGTCATGGTCAGCGGGCCGAAAGGCATCGGCAAGACCACGCTGACACTGCACTGGGCCCAGCGCCACCGCGACCGGTTCGCGACGGACGGCTACACGTCGACCTCGCCGCCGAACCCTGGGTGGCCACTGAGGTGGTGCTGGTGCGACTGCTGCGCAACCTCGGTGTCGCTGCCCGTGCCCTCCAGTCCGATCCCGGGGGAACGCGCCGCGTTGTGGCGGTCGCTGACCCGTCATCGTCGGCTGCTGCTGGTGCTCGACGGCGTCGAGCACGCCGGGCAGGTGACCACGCTGCTGCCTGCTGGCACCGACTGCCTGACCCTGGTGGTCAGCCGTCTGCGCCTGCCCGATCTCACCGACGTCGGCGCCCGCCACCTGGTGCTGCGCGCCCTGCCCGAGCAGACCGCGACCGACCTGCTCGCCGCCTGCGTGGGCCCGGAACGCGGCAGCGGGCAACGACGACACCTGGCGGCGCTGGCCGCGCACGGCCGCGGCCATCCCGTGACCATGACGCTGCTGGCGCCCACCTGGCCGCACACCCGTAACTGCCGGTGGACGCGCTGACCCGGCTCTACCTGGACCGCCGACCTGCCCACCCGGCCTCCTGATGCCGTGGCCGTGGACAACCTCACCGAACCCGCTCACACGGTGTGGAGCCTGCTGCGCGCCGTCCTGGACCTCGGCCTGACCCGCGACACCGTCCACCGCCTGCTGCCCGACCGCACACCCGACGACCTCGACACCGACCTGGCGCGGCTGGTGGCGACCACCCTGCTGCACCGGACCGGCGGGTACGACACCGCCCGCTTCCGGGTACCGGACATCGCGCGCCGCGACCACGACGACGAGCCGGACACCGTCGCCGGACTGCTGCGGCTGATCGAGCACTACGCGATCGCCACAGCCGGGGTGGCCGAGGCCGTCGAGCCCGACGGGTCCGCGTTCTCCGACCTGCGTGACCGTCCGGCTTCGCGGTTTCCCGACCGGGTGGCCGCCCTCGCCTGGTTCACCGCCGAGCGCGCCACCATTCCGGCCGTCCAACACTTGGCCGTCGACCTGGGCCGCGACGACAGGGCCTGGCGCATCGGCGAAGGGGCATGGACCCCCTGTGGTCGACCGGCCTGGTCGACGACGCGCTGGCCTGCCAGCAGCTCGCCGCCGAGGCCGCCGAACGAGAAGAACATCCCTATCGGACCGTGGCGCTCTCCCGCGTGGTCCTGGCACTGGACCGGCTGGGGCACTTCGAGGCCGCCGTCGAAGCCGGCGAAGCGGCCCTACGGGTGGCCGAGATGCTCGGCCATCCCCGGTTGGTCTCCATCGCCTGGTCGACCCTGGACCTGATCCACCACGGCTCCGGCACATCCCTCCTCGCCCCGGACTGCCTGGACGGGGTGCTATAGGCGGACACCACACCGGCAGCGGAAGGCGTGCTGTGTCGACACCAAGCCGAGATCCCCACGCTCCGGACGACCGACGACGAGACGGTACCTGCGCTCCCGGCTGAGCATCGAGCAGCCGGCCGTGCTTTCTGCCATGCCCAGGGGCAGCCGGGCCCGACCTGGCGACAGTCGGCCGAACTGCACACGCACCCAGGTGACGGCGCACCACCAGGCCGTCCCGGCCCCGCTGTTGGTAGGCGCGCCACCAGGTGCCCACCGACTGCACCGAGATCCGAACACCTCCGCCGCCTGCTTGTAGCCCTCGACCTCCCCGGACTCCAGCGCCGCCGCAGCACCTCCTACTCCGCAGGAGACAACCGGTGCGCACCCCCGCCTCGGCCACGCACATCAACCTGCAGGCAATCGATCACTTTCGACTCAGTAAGTCTGCTATGGCGACTGTGGGGACGGAGATGTCACAGGTCCGGCAGAAATTCGCTCAAGGCGGTACCAGGTGTCGTCCTGGCCGTCGACGGCGGTCGGCTCGTCGGTCACCCGCCATCCGGCTGGCCAGGACGAGTCGGGGCTCGGCGAGGCGATCAGTACCTCATCGAGCCACATGTCCTCGGCAAAGCTCGCTCCTGTGAATACGGCGGTCATGGTGAAGCGTGTTCTGGCGAACCAGACATCCCGAGTGAAGATCGTGTGTTCGAACAGGGTTGTTCCGGCGAAGGTCGTTCCGCCGAAGAGGGTGCTGTTGGTGAATCTTGCTGCGGTGAACCGGGTAGTTCCGGAGAAAGTCGCCCCGCTGAACAGCGTGTCTCCGGAGAATTTCGTTCCGATGAACCAGGCGGTCTGTGCGAAATTCGCCTCGCCGAACCAGGTGTCTGCGGCGAAGCTTGTCTGCTCGAATTGGGCGGTATCGGCGAAGCTCGCTCCTCTGAACCGGGCAGATCCGGTGAAGCTGGCCCTGTCGAAGCGGGCGATTCCGGCGAAATTCACTCCGCTGAAGGTGGCGTTTTCGACAAAGCTGGCCCCGCTGAACGTGGTGTTGCGAACGTGGCAGTCGGTGAGATCGAAGTTGACGAGGGCGGCATTGGTGAGGTCGAGGTCGAGGTCGGGCCAGAAGGTCTCGACCGGCCGGTCGATGTTGTCACCGGGATGCAGATGGGTGGCGAGGATCCGTCGAGCGGTCTGGCGGACCTGCAGCTCCTCGGCCCGCTCCCGCTCGGCGACATGGGCGTCGCCGTCAGCGCTGTCATCGGGTTTTGGGCCGGGTGGGGTGTAGGGCATGCGTAGGTAGGCGCACAGGAGGTTGACCACGGTCTGGCGTTGGTGGGGGTTGTCTTGGGCGAGGCGTTCCAGGGCGTAGAGTCCGGCCAGGCGGACCGGGGCCTTGTCCGAGCCCAGTTGCTCGGCGCTTTTCGCGTACAGCTCAGTGATCCGACGGGCCTCGGCGTCGGCGCGGGTGTGCTCGGCGACCTCGCGTTGCAGGTCGTAGGCGCGGGCGACGTCGGCCTGGTCGCGTTCCTTCTGCGCCAGGCCGACCTCGGTGGCGTGCTGGCGGCGCCAGGCCAGGTAGAGGGCGAAGAGCCCTCCGCCGCCGAGGCCGATGCTCAACCCGGTACGTAGGGCGTCGAACCGGGCGGTCACCAGGGCCTGACCGGACAGGCCGGCGGTGCCGGCCCACCACAGCGCGACCACCAGGCCCGCGCTGAGCACGAAGATCCCAGCGGCGATCAGCGCGATCGTACGGCCCGGCATCGGCCGCAGCGGCTCCCGCGCGGACGGCGTGGGCACGGGCAGCACGCCCGGCGAGGACGGCCGGGGTAACGGGGCGGGGCGTTCGTCGCTCACACCCTGATCATCCCCGAACACGTCTTGCGACACCCGCATCCCTTGACGGGAGGCGCGTCGAAAAGCCAATGCAGCTCAGGCCCGGTCCCGAGCGGGACCGGGCCTGAGCTGCGGAAAACTAGCCGGCGATCCCGGGCGACGCAGGAACGCGACCGGATCGGAAGCCGGGAAGCGGTCGACCGTCAAGCCCCTGAGGGCCATCAACTCCCTCAGCAGCGCCGCGCATTCATCCTGTTCGACCGGCAACCGTGCGGTGTTTGGGGTGCGTGCAATTCCTGGCAGCCGAGCTGTGCGGATCACGTGAACTCGACGCGAACGCGGGACTCGGTCTCGGGACCACCCCGCTCACGCGGGAAGTACTCGACAATGGACAGCAACTTACGCATACATGCTTGGAGTTGTGGGCGGCTGGTGCGTATCGCCCGTACGGAGGACAGTGATCACTACACCACATGGCGTAAATCTTGATGATCGGGCCGTCGCAATCGGTACGTATCGGGGGGTGCCAGGTTGACCCACGCCGCTGTCCGCCGTGCCCGGTTCCACCGGCGCGGGGTCGCTGATGACTGGCGCTGACGATGACGCGCTGGCCGAGGCCGAGAAAAAGTTGGAGGGGGCAGCCGAGGCGCTGCACCAGGCCGAGGATCTGTGGAACGACGGCGTCGACCTGATCATGGTCGCGATGGACGGCACCCGTAGGGACGGTGCCGACCGGTTCGACGCCTGGCAGGCGGAGGAGACCGGCAAGCTGTTCACCAGGGTCCACTCCGATGTCCAGGCCGCGCTCGCCGCGGTCAGGGGCATGCTGATCGCCCGCTCGCGGATGGTGCTGGCGGAGTCCGCGCCGGTGGCTCCGCCACCTCTTCGGAACGCACGGCTACCGGCATCGGTCGCTCCCTGGCGGCCGCCGGCGGCAGCGCCCGCGCGGCCGACTTCCGCCGCGCCGTCGACGGCAGGTTCCTCGACGGCAGGTTCCTCGACAGTCGTACCCGGCTTCTCGGCCGGCGAGCGGGAGCCTGTGTACGAGAACCCGCACGGCGACCGCTATCCCCCTCAGGCCGGAGGGTCGGCTGCCCAGCTCCGGCCGCGGGTGGTGCCCAGGAGCGGAGATAGGACGCATGGGGTGATGACGATCAACGGGCGGCAGGTGGCAGAGCTCAACTCGGGTACCCGCAACAATCCCGAACTCGTCAGGAAGGCCAGTGGGATGCTGCGTGGCCTCGGCTACCGGGACGCGGAGATCCGCTACCTTCACCACCATGTCGAAGTCAAGGCGGTTCAACTGCTGACGCAATTTCCCAACGCGGACCACGGAGAAGTCACGATCAACAACACGCCGTGCGGCGTGGAAACCTTTCAGGACTCGGTCATCGTATGTGACAAGCAGCTGGACCGGATTCTGGAAGCGTTCGGCAAGTCGTTGACCGTCTATGGTACCCGCCAGGACAACACGCCGTTCACCAAGACCTATGGAAAGAGGAGAAAGGAATCATGACCGGCAGCGACGGGTCGGACACTGTGCTGGAAGCAGCCCACAGGGACAATCGGGCCAGCCTGGCTGTCATGCGGCAGGTGCCGCACCTGGCGGACTTTCTCCGGGTTCACAGGCCCGACGGCGAGGTCCTGCCGACGGAGTGGTGGATCCATGCGGGTCCGACCGACGACACCTATCCGGCGATGGTGTTCGGCATCTCCGACGACCGTGGCTATCTGCGTTGGTACGGCGACCCGGAGGATGCGCAGGTGCCGGTGGGAACCGAATATCGGGGCGACTACCGGACCTACTGGCACGGCGGCGTGATCGACCAGGAGTGCAACGTGGGGGAGGAGGTCCCGGTCGAGGTCGTGTTCGCCGCTGTGGCGCAGTTCGTGGCCACCGGTCACCGGCCGACATGCCTCCAGTGGATGCCGCAAGCGGACGTCCCCGACCACCGGGCGCCCGTCGGGACCGACCCGGGCAACGATGCGATGTACCTGGCGACGAAGGCCGCGTTGGAAGAGGACGACTCGGCTGTGGACACCGTGCGGAACAGGGTCTTCATCAACTACGCCGGAACCGGGGACGTACAGCGCCTTATTGGGCTGATGCTGCTCGCGGGGGCCGAGACGGAGTCCGTACCCGGCCGGGCCTGGTTCCTGCGCCGCGACGAGGACGCCGACGGGGAGGACCGTCTGGTGGTCGGCCTGGGCCTGGGGAGCGGGGCGCTGGAGTGGGTCGACACCTCGGGCCGCTTCGCGCCGGCGGAGGGCGGTGGCATCGACCGCGTCGGTTACCGCCTGGCCGACGGCGGCACCTACCTGATGCCCACCGGATCGGCGGTGTCGCGGGACGTCGTGGTCCTGGTGGCCCGGGACTACCTCACCCATGGTCGACGGCCCACATCGGTGCAGTGGCGACCGGTGGACGCGAAGGTCGACCCGGCCGCAGTCGGCATGTGAACAAGTGGACCGGCCGGAGACCGAGCGGATCGCCACGGCGGTCTCGTCGAGGTCCAACGGCCCGGCCGCCGGGACGACCGGCCGGGCCGTTGCACCCGTCAGTGCCGGCTCGCCATGCCGAACTCTCAACACACGATACGTCTCGCAGACCGGCTGACGGTGTCCATGATCACTGGTGACCAGGCGACCGCGATCGCGCTCTCGGCCGAGGTAGGTGAGGTCCGCGCAACCTGCGGGGTCCCGGCCGGTCGACTGTCGGTCGTATCCGGATTGGTCGGTGGTCTATGTCGCCGGGTGTGGCGGCGGGCTGGTCGGCTGTGGGTGGGTCGGCTGTGGGGTGTGCCGGTTGAAGGTGTCGTGCAGGAGCAGGGCTGTGGTGCGCAAGTGGTTGATGGGCAGTGGCAGGTCCGGGTGCAGGTCGGGGTGTTGTCCGATGTTGTCGATCATGGCCAGCAGGTGGCCGAATTCGGTGTTGATCAGGTCGGTGTGGGTGTGGGGTGAGCCGGACTGTTGGGCGGTGGGGACTTGACCCTGGATGTTGGACACCAGACACACTTGGACCGTCGTGGTCCGGGTGGATAGGAGTCCTGTTCAGAT